>JAAFHR010000053.1 GCA_013298455.1 Betaproteobacteria bacterium
ACTGCCGGATTCGCACATGCTGTGGTGGGCTACACCCTAGCACCTAATGCGAGCTTGCCGCAGATTGTTGATGAGTGTGTAACGGCGATTCGTTGGCTGAAGTCGCATGCCAGCGTGCTCGGCTTTGATCCCGAGCAAATCGTTGTCGCCGGCAGTTCAGCGGGTGGCTACTTAGCGGCGGCATGTTCGGCGCGCGTCTCGGTGCGCGGCTTCGCACCAATTTCTGGAATTTTTGATGTGTCGCCTTTGATCGGAACCTCGATCAACGCTGCGCTGGGGCTCGATGAGAAAACGGCTAGCGCTATGAATTTGCTCGGCGTTGCCACGCAGTTCGCGCCGGCGGTCGTCACTTATGGCGAAATCGAGACGAGCGAATTTAAGCGACAAAGTCGGGCCTTCGCCGAACAGCTTCGCTCGATTGGCTCGGAGTGCGAATGCTTCGAAATCGCCGCCCGAAATCACTTCGACGTGGTGCATGAGCTCGCTGATCCGCAGAGCCGCTCGTTTCAAAGCGTTCATGAATTGTTTAAGTAACTGGAGTGTGTACTGTGGCCCGTGTGAAACCGATTTTCCCGAATCTAGTCGATCCAAAAGGCGTGGATTGTTCAAATGATCGACGTCCGATGAGCATCACCACAGATGATCTTCGAAAAGAGCTCGCCTACAAAAACGACGGCAAGCCCACAGTTGAGTTTGCGGGCAACAGCAACGACTACGTCGCTTATCAGTTCATCGATTTGCTTCATACGCTGCAAATTCCGCGCAGCGATGGCTACGACGAATCCTGCTTTATCGTGATGGGGCAGGTCAAAGAGCTACTGTTTCAAGCGCTGCATTTCGAGCTCTACAACGCGAAGCATCAGCTTGATCAAGACCAATTACCCGAAGCGATTCGCATGCTGAGCCGCGCTCGCGCGATCACCGAGTACATCGCGAAATCGTGGGACGTGCTCTCAACGATCACTGCCGATGGTTTCAACGAGTATCGTGACACCTTGGGGCAGGCCTCGGGGCAGCTCTCGTTTATGTATCGGCACGTGGAATTCATCTTGGGTAACAAAAGCGAGCGATTGGCCAAGGCGCACAGCAATATTCCCCACGTGTGGCCAAAAATGAAAGCGTCGCTTGAATCACCGTCGCTCTATGATCGGGTGATCGCGTTTTTGGCGCGGCGGGGTTACGCCATTGATGCCGCCATGCTGGAGCGAGATTGGACTCAGCCCTACGTCGCCAACGACTCTGTTGAAGCCGCTTGGCGGACGATTTACGATAGCGCAAAAACGGAGAATCCATTGTTTGAACTGGGCGAGTCGCTGGTGTCGCTTGACGACGCGTTTTCGCAATACCGCTGGCGGCACTTCGTTTCAGTGTCTCGAATCATCGGCCACAAGCCGGGTACGGGCGGCTCAGCGGGCGTTGGCTGGTTGCGGCAAGTCACTGAGCTGCACTTCTTTCCTGAACTTTGGTCGCTTCGCACAGCGCTTTAATCGATGAACTCAATGAATAGTCTCAACGCCGCTTTAGGCCACGCCAAAACGCTAGACGCCACCGATCCGCTCGCGCATTGCCGTGAGCGATTTATCCTGCCCGACGGTGTGATTTATCTTGACGGAAATTCGCTCGGCGCTTTGCCGAAAGGCGTCAACGAGCGATTGCATCGAGCGATCAACGAGGAATGGGGTGTCGGCCTGATTCGCTCGTGGAACGATGCGGATTGGTATCCTGCCCCGCAGCGCGTTGGCGCAAAAATCGCCGGACTCATCGGCGCAAAACCGCGAGAGGTGATTTCGTGCGATTCCACCACGGTGAACCTTTTCAAAGTGCTCTGTGCCGCGCTCGAAGCGCAACCTGAGCGAGACATCATCATCTGCGAAGAGGGAAACTTCCCGACCGATGCCTACATCACCGAGCGTACCGCCAAGCTCTACAACAAGCGAGTGGTGCTCGCCAATCAAGACAATATCGAAGCCATCATCGCCGAAGCAGGAGACAAGCTCTGTGTGGTCGCTCTCACCCACGTGCATTACAAAACGGGTCGCATGTACGACGTGCAAAACGTCACTGCGCTGGCGCACAAGTACGGTGGCCGCGTCATTTGGGATTTAGCGCACACGGGTGGCGTGATTGCTGTTCAATTGCACGATTGGCATGTTGATTACGCCGTGGGCTGTGGTTACAAGTATTTAAACGGTGGCCCTGGAGCGCCGGCCTATGTTTACGTTCGCGAAGATCTGATTGCTTCGCTCGATCAACCACTAGCGGGCTGGCATGGCCACGCTGCGCCGTTTTCGTTCGAGCAGGGCTACCGCGCACATCCAACGATTGATCGGCTGCTCGTGGGCACTGCATCGCAGCTGTCGTTGATTGCGCTAGAAGCGGCGCTCGCTGCGTACGACGGTGTTGATATGAACGCGGTGCGTGCCAAAAGCCAATCGCTGACGAGCTTCTTTATCGAGCGCTTCGATGCGCAACTCGCACATTTCGGTTTTGGTTTAGCCACACCGCGAGACGCATCAAAACGCGGCAGTCAAGTGTCGTTCACACATCCCGATGGATATGCGATCATGCAAGCCGTGATCGCGCGCGGTGTGATCGGGGACTTCCGTGCGCCCAACATCTTGCGATTTGGGTTTGCGCCGTTGTACCTAACGCATCAAGACGTGGCGAACGCTATCGCCACGATTGCGGATGTGATGCAAACCAACGAGTGGAAGCGACCCGAATTCGCACAGAAGAAAGCGGTGACTTAGGTCGAACTGGCTTGTAGGAGCGGTTCCACCGCGATCAGCGTTGCGAAAGTAGCACTTAGCGAAATGCTGATCGCGGTGGAACCGCTCCTACAGTAGCGCGTTGACCGTTAGCGTTGCGGCATGTCTTTCACGCCAAAGCCCAAACTCACGGTCGCATCGTCGGGAATGGCAGGCATGCTCGCATTCCAACGTTCCCAGTCCTCTCGCATAGCAGTTAAGCGCTCCGGTTGGTGCTTGGCATGGTTGGCGCGCTCGCGTTGGTCATTGGTGAGGTTAAAAAGGTAGTCGTTGCCATCAACGCGCAAATACTTCCAATCGCCAGCACGATAGGCGCGTTGTCCGCGATGATTCATTCGCCAGTAGAGCGGGTGGTCAAACTTCTGCGTGGGGTCGCGCAGCACTGCGGCTAGCGACACGCCATCGAGCGGATAATCTGGGTGCGCCGCAGCGCCAGCCACATCAAGCATCGTGGCAGACCAATCCATCGTCATGCAGTGCTGCTCGCTCACGCCACCAGCAGCAATCACAGCGGGCCATTGGGCGATCCACGGCACGCGAATGCCGCCTTCGGTCAAATCCATTTTTCCGCCGACGAGTGGCCAGTTGTCACTGAAGCGCTCGCCGCCGTTGTCGCTGGTGAAAACGATCAGGGTGTTGTCGAGTTGTCCGCTGCGCTTGAGCGCACTCACGATCCACCCGATGCCCTCGTCCATGTGATGAATCATGCGACGATACGTTTCGATATTGCCACCGTGCAGGTGGAACAAGTCGCGACTCACCTCAGCGGCGAGCTCCGCATCATCACGCGTCTCCCACGGCCAATGCGGTGCGGTGTAGTGCAGGCTCAAGAAAAACGGTGCATCGCGTTTAGTGGTTACGAAATCAACGGCGCGCCTCGAGATGAGATCGGTCAGGTAGCCCTCGGTCGGCGCTTGTGATTCACCGCTGTAGAGATCATGGTCACCGCTGTTGGCGCAGTGCGTAAAGTAATCCACGCCACCCGACATGGGGCCAAAAAATTCGTCGTAACCGCTTTTGATCGGACTGAAGTGCGGTGGGTAACCCAAATGCCACTTACCGAACAGCGCCGTTCGGTAGCCCGACGCTTTGAGCAGCGACGGTAAGGTGGGATGCTCCGGCGGCAAGCCCAACGTGGCGCTGCCTTTGCTTTTGCTGTTAATCGGCTCTTCAGCCGCACCACGCAATCGGTACTGGTATCGCGCGGTCATCAACGCAAAACGTGTGGGTGAACACACCGGGGAATTTGAATAACCTTGCGTGAATTTCATACCGTTCGCAGCGAGCGAATCGATAACGGGCGAGACGGCGCCAAAGGCTGCGTCACGTCCGCCATAGCAACCCAAATCGGCATAGCCCAAGTCATCGGCGACGATAAAGATGATGTTGGGGCGAGTGGATTTGCGTTGGTCGGTCATCGATGAATTGACTAAGTTGAGATCAAACGGGGCAGACGATCGTTGCCCGCGCGGGCTTAAATCAGCTCGGACAGAGCGCTGTTTTTGCCACCGATTTCACAGACGAACACAGATTCCACAGCCGATGGGCGCTGCCCATCTGTGCAATCTGTGAAATCGGTGGCGACGCTCTGCGATCAGTCGAACTTCAAGCCCGCTTTTTTAATCACAGGCACCCAAAGCGATTTGAAGCCGTTGACCGTGGCGGTCGTCTTTTCGCGATCTGCCGAGACTGGATCCATCTTCAGATTGACGAACTTTTCGCGAATCGCTGGCGTGGCCATCAGCGCACTAATTTCCTTGGCGTAGCGGGCGAGTCGGTCCGCAGGCAGTGTGTTTTTCGCATAGAAAATATTCCAGCCGTCGGCTTCAAGATTTAAGCCTTGTTCTTTGAGCGTGGGCACATCTTTCACGCTTCGCGTGCCGCCCGAGGTTGCGAGGATTCGCGCTTTACCGCCTTCGTGTTGCGGCAGTAAGGTGTCTAGCGCATCGATCGCCACGGGCACGTGTCCGCCGAGCATGTCGTTGACAAGCGGTGCTGAACCCTTGTAGCCAATGACTGGCACCTCTGCACCTGCCGCTTGGCTCACCATCAGCGCAAAGAAATGCGGGATGCTTCCCGTGGCGGGCACGCCAAAGGTGGCCTTCGCGCCGTTGGTCTTGATCCATCGGTTGAGATCCGCCATCGATTTGGCCTCGTGCGATGCCGCTACCGCCACACCCATTTCGTAGCGAGTCACCTGCGACACGGGCACGAAATCGGTGTCGGGTTCGTAGCCGATATTGTTAAACACCAGCGGGGCGATGACCATCAACGCGGGATTGACGAGCACCAACACGTTGGCGTCGTTGGGCATGCGTTTGATCTGCTGCATCGCTACGCGCCCGCCAGCGCCGACGATGTTTTCAACGATCACCGGTGTGCCAAGCTTTGGCTGCAACTCCGCCGCCAAAATGCGGGCCGCTTGATCCGACGTGCCACCCGGTGGGTAGGGCACGATCAGGCGCAAGGTGTTGTCCTGTGCTGCAGTTTGCGTGGAAAGGGCGAGCGCGCTGGCCATCGCGCAGAGCCCGAGAAAGTTTCGTTTGTTCACTGATGTTCCCCCTGAAAAATTGCGTTGCTCGGTGCGTCATTCCGACACCATTCGAGCACTTGCCGAGTCTACCCATCTGCGATGTCTTCACGCCGATTTGCAGCGCTCGTTTTGACACTCTGCCCACCGTCAAGTAAGCTGCATCGATGCCGAAGGACGACCATGCAAAACCACGATGAATTGATCGCCAAACTTCCGAAAACCGAACTGCATCTGCACATTGAGGGCACACTCGAACCCGAAATGATGTTCGACAAAGCTCGCAAACACGGGATTAAGCTCAATCACGGCACCGTTGAATCGCTACGAGCCGCCTACGACTTTGCGAACCTGCAAGCGTTTCTCGATCTCTACTATGCGGGCGCCGATGTGCTTCGCGATGAAGCCGATTTTTACGATTTGACGTGGGCGTATTTGCTTCGCGCGAAGGCCGATAACGTTGTGCATGCTGAGATATTCTTCGATCCGCAGACCCATAGCGCACGCGGTATTGCGCTGAGCGACGTGGTGAACGGCATCGTTGGCGCGCTCACCGACGGCGAGCAGCACCTTGGCATCACGTGGCGATTGATTCCGAATTTTTTGCGCCACTTGAGCGAAGCGGATGCGATGGCGACGCTCACCGAACTCCAACAATTTATGCAGCATTTTCACGGCTTCGGATTGGATTCGAGCGAGGTCGGACATCCGCCGTCGAAGTTCAGCCGCGTGTTCGCGAAAGTGCGTGCCTTGGGCTTACCGGTGGTAGCGCATGCTGGTGAGGAAGGTCCGCCGAGCTACATCATTGAAGCGCTCGACGATCTCAAAGTCACGCGAATCGATCATGGCATTCGCGCGATCGAAGACGCTGGGCTCACTGCACGGCTCGCTCGCGAGCAGATTCCGTTAACCGTCTGCCCGCTCTCTAACGTGCGACTTCGTGCGGTGACATCGCTCGAAGCGCATCCCTTGAAACGCTTATTGACTGCGGGTTGTAGCGTGTCGATTAATTCCGACGATCCTGCGTATTTCGGCGGCTACGTCGGAGAAAACTATCGACAAACCGCCAAAGCATTGCAGCTCACGCCAGAGGAATTGAAGACGCTCGCGGCGATGAGCATTCGTGGGAGTTGGTTGAGCGACGCAGCGAAGGCAAAACATTTGGCAGACATTGCGGCGGCCTGATCAATTCTGACTTATTGAGTCAAAGCCTCAATTGAATTGGGCTATCGACAAAATTTATTTATTTTTGAAAAATACTGAATTAGTCGTCAAGCCCTTTATTGGTATGGCATTTAACGATAAAGCCGTTACACCCTAACTGGCCGCCTGTAGCTGCTGCGACGCGATCACCTCAGCACGCACTTGCTCGGTCAATTCAGCCTTTAACTCGCTAAACACCGGCGTAGTTTTCATTGAGTAGTGACGCGGGTGCGGCAGTGAAACCGTTCGATCAAGTTTGATGCGGCCGGGGCGCGCGCTCATCACCACGACGCGAGAGGCCATGAACACCGCTTCATCGATGTCGTGTGTGACGAATAGCACCGTCTTTCGCTCGCCTTCCCAAATGCCCAACAAGAGCTCTTGCATCAGCTCACGCGTTTGGTGATCGAGCGCGCCGAAGGGCTCATCCATCAAGAGCATGCGCGGATTGTTCGCAAGTGCTCTTGCGAGCGCCGTGCGCTGTTGCATACCGCCGGAGAGCTGTTTCGGGAAGTGTTGCTCGAAGCCGCGAAGCCCCACTTTGCCGATGAACGCGTTGGCGATGTCAAGCTGTTCGGCGCGCGGCAGGTTTCGCTCGCGCAAGCCAAAGCACACGTTATCAAGCACGGTGAGCCACGGAAACAGCGTGTAACTCTGAAACACCATGCCGCGATCCGAACCTGGTCCAGCAATGCGTTTGCCGTCGAGAAGCACCTCGCCCGACGTTTGTGTATCGAGCCCCGCAACGATTCGAAGCAGTGTGCTCTTGCCGCAACCCGAAGGCCCCAAAATCGTGATGAAGTCGTTTTCACTGACCTCAAGATCGGTCGCTTGCAAGGCGACTGTAGGCGCGCGTCCGGCGGATTCGAAGCTGCGCGAAACGCCGCGTACAGAGAGGATGTTCATCGATTGATCGCCTTACTTTCCGAGCTGCGCCCAAGGAAACAACCGGCGATTCGTCCACTTGAAAAACAAATCACTCGCCAGCCCAATCAAGCCAATCACGATGATGCCAAAGATGATTTGATCGGTCGCCAATAGCGCTTGGCTGTCGGTGATCATGTGACCAATGCCGCTCGATGCGCCGATCAATTCGGCAACGATGACGTACGTCCAAGCCCAGCCCAGCACCATCCGCAAAATCTCTGCAATCTCGGGCGCTGCACCCGGAATCAGCACGCGCTTGACCAAGCTCGCGTCGCTAGCGCCCAGCGTGTAGGCGGCCTCCACAAGATCGCGGCGCGTGTTGCCAACGACCACAGCAATCATCAACACTAGTTGAAAAAACGAGCCAATGAAAATGACCGCAAGCTTTTGCGCCTCGCCAATCCCCGCCCACAAAATCAGCAGCGGAATAAATGCCGACGCAGGCAAGTAGCGCGCGAACGAAACAAAGGGCTCGAAGAACGCTTCGATGGGCTTGTACGCGCCCATCATCACACCCAGCGGCAAAGCGATTGCAGCGGCGATCAAAAAGCCCCCAACCACGCGCCACACGGTCATCCCGATGTCTTTGAGAAAACCCATCTCAGTGAGCAGCGTGTAACCGCTCTTAACCATCTTTAGCGGATCCGCCAAGAAAATCGGCGACACCCAACCGCTAAACGTGACCGCTGACCACAGGGCGACGAAGAGCACGAAAAACGAAATGCCGAGCGCGATGCGAGTGCTGGGGAGGACGGGGGTGAGGGGTTTCATCTGCGAGGCTCTGCGTTAGAAATCGAGCGGTGGGCGGCGAGTCAGCCTGACTCCCTCTCCCCTTGAGGGAGAGGGTTGGGGAGAGGGGGAAGGTCGCCGCTACATCAAACGCGGCGCTTCAAGACCGCAGCCCCCTCTCCCCCAACCCCTCTCCCACCAGAGGAGAGGGGAGCAGATTCAGCCTACTTAATAAACCGCGTATCCGCCAATTTCGTCAAATCAGGAATCGATTTGATGATGCCCGCTTCGAGTAACAAATCAGCGGCTTCTTTGCTAAACGCGGCGTGCTCGCCCGCAAAGAATTTCTGATTCGCCGCGCGATCTTGCCAACGCAAAAACGCTTGGCTCTTTTCGAACGCCTCACCGCTTTGTTTCACGTCTGCCCCCATGATCTCGAAGCTCTTTTTCGAATCGGCTTTGATCATGTCGAGTGAGTCAAAGTACGCGTTGGCCAAACCTTGCGCGGCTTTAGGATTCTCGGCAAGGAACTTCGGCGTGCAGCCGAAGGTGTCCATCACCATTGGGTAATCGAGCGTGGTGGCGATGATCTTGCCGGCTTCAGGTTTAGCGCGAACACTTGAGAGGAATGGCTCGTAAGTCATCGCGGCATCAATGTCGGCGTTGCCCGCGATCATCGCGTTGGCGGCGGCCTGCGGTTCTAGGTTCACGGTCTTCACGTCTTTGATTGACATACCGTTTTTCTTGAGCATCCATGCGAGCGCGAAATACGGCGCGGTGCCTGGTGCGCTGGCGGCGACCGTTTTTCCTTTGAGATCAGTGATCTTTGCGATGTTGGGTTTGACGACCATGCCGTCCGCACCGAAACTCTTGTCGAGTTGGAAAATTTGTGTGGTCGCTACACCGGCTGCATTCCAACCGATCCATGTTTCAACCGTCGTGGCGGCGCATTGAATGTCGCCCGATGCAATCGCGAGGTGACGATCCTTTTGCGGAATCTTTTTGATCGTAACGTCCAGACCGTGCTTTTTGAAAAGCCCGGCTTCTTTGGCCAAGGTGAGCGGCGCGAAGCCCGTCCAACCTGAGATTCCAATCGCAACCTTTGCGTCTTGCGCAAAGCTCGGTGCAGCCAACGCACACACTCCGAGCGTCAAAAGTAGTTTCTTCACAGTCAATTCCTTCTCAAAAAAGTTATTGGTCAATCCAATCGATCAGTCTATCGTTTCACGCAAACAGTTCGTCAAGCGGGTTTGTGGGCGACGGCCTGACGTCGCTTGGTCGCATTCGAGTGTCACCGTGCAGCGCGGTCAGGCCCGCGCCTACAGCGTTAAACAGCATTGAATCACACAGCAATCCACAGCGCCGGTAAACCCGCAATAGCGCGGAACACTCGAGATAGCGCACCGTTATGAACCAATGCCGTCGCACGCTCTATTTCAGGCGCAAGGTAGCGATCCGTCATGATCGTTGCGCATTCCATCCGTAGCAAGGCGTGTGCCTCTTCGAGCGGCACGGATGATTTGAGTGGGCGCAAAAAATCGATGCCCTGCGCACTCGCCAAAAGCTCAATCCCCAGAATATGCGCGGTGTTTTGAATCATCGGCTGCAAGCGTCGTGCGGCGAAGGTCGCCATCGACACATGATCTTCTTGATTGGCTGACGTGGGAAGGCTATCGACGCTCGCTGGATGGGCGAGCGATTTGTTCTCACTGGCGAGCGACGCGGCCGTCACGTGAGCAATCATGAAACCAGAATTGAGCCCGGCGTTCGATGTCAAAAACGGCGGCAAGCGCGACACACTGCCATCAATCAACATGGCAATCCGTCGCTCGGCAATCGCGCCCACCTCAGCAATCGCAACCGCCATCGCGTCCGCAGCAAGCGCCACAGGCTCTGCATGAAAATTCCCGCCAGAAATCATCGAGCCTGTGTCGGAAAACACCAACGGATTGTCGGTGACAGCGTTGGCTTCTCGGAGCAACACGAGCGCCGCGTGCCGCAGTTGATCTAAGCACGCGCCCACCACTTGCGGCTGACAGCGTAAGCAATACGGGTCTTGCACACGATCATCGTTTTCTTCGTGTGAGTGACGAATCTCACTGCCCGAGAGCAGCGCACGGTAATACTGCGCCACATCGATTTGACCCGGTTGGCCGCGCACGGCGTGAATACGCGGATCAAACGGCCCGTCGCTCCCACGCGCAGCATCAACGGTGAGCGCACCAATCACCAGCGCCGATTCCAAAACGGGTTCAAAGGTGAAGAGTGCATGCAACGCTAACGCGGTCGAAGTCTGCGTGCCGTTGATGAGCGCCAGACCTTCTTTGGCGGCGAGCTGCAGCGGTGCGATCCCCGCTTTTTTGAGCGCGGCAGCCGCAGAAACACGTTGGCCGTTTTCAAGCATTTCACCTTCGCCGATGAGCGCAAGCGTCATGTGCGCCAGCGGTGCCAAATCACCCGATGCGCCAACCGAACCTTGACTCGGCACGTAAGGAATGAGCCCCGCGTTGTAGACCGCAAGCAGCGTGTCTACCACCACGTCACGAACGCCTGAGTAGCCTCGCGCCAAACTCGCTGCTTTCAGCGCCAGCATCAATCGAATCACCGACGGCGCAAGAGGCTCGCCCACACCCACAGAATGCGAGCGAATCAAATTAAGTTGCAATGTGTCGAGCTCGGCGCTGCTGATGCGCTGGTTCGCTAACTTTCCAAAGCCCGTGTTAACGCCATAGACAGCTGCCTCACCGGCAGCGGCTCGGGCCACGATAGCGTGACTTGCGGCAATCGCGTCGCGTGCTGATTTGGGAATTGACAGCGTCAATCCGCCTTGATGCAGGCGTTGGAGATCGTCAAGCGATAGGTTGCCGACGTTGAGTAGAAATGTGGTCATGAATAGCGATCCATTGGCTCCCTCTCCCGCAGGCGGGAGAGGGTTGGGGTGAGGGTGTCGCGTTGGGAGAGCCACCTAGCGAGTTCTGTTTTAACGATGGTGCTGATTAGGCGGACACCCTCATCCCCAGCCCTTCTCCCGCCTGCGGGAGAAGGGAGTCGCGGCAAAGATTCAATGAGTCGCATCATCATCTGCCTACCCCAACATCGGCATATTGAGCCGATTGTCTCGTGCGCTTTGCTTGGCGATCTCATAACCCGCGTCGGCGTGGCGCATCACGCCCGTCGCTGGATCGTTCCACAGCACGCGTTCAACGCGCTTTGCGGCGGCGTCTGTGCCATCACACACAATGACCACACCCGAATGCTGTGAGTAGCCCATACCCACGCCGCCACCATGGTGCAGCGACACCCACGTGGCCCCGCCTGCTGTGTTGAGAAGCGCGTTAAGGAGCGGCCAATCGGACACCGCGTCGGACCCGTCCATCATCGACTCAGTTTCGCGATTTGGGGACGCCACCGAGCCTGAATCCAAATGATCGCGACCGATGACAATCGGCGCTTTGAGCTCGCCGGACTTCACCATTTCATTGAATGCCAAGCCCGCGCGATGTCGTTCGCCCAGCCCAATCCAACATATCCGCGCTGGAAGTCCCTGAAACGCGATCCGCTCGCCTGCCATGTCGAGCCAACGATGCAGCGCCTTGTTTTCAGGAAACAGCGCCTTCATTTTGGCGTCAGTCTTTCGAATGTCTTCCGGATCGCCCGAGAGCGCTACCCAGCGAAACGGCCCAACGCCGCGACAAAACAGCGGACGAATGTAGGCGGGCACAAACCCTGGGAAATCAAAAGCACGCGTCACCCCCTGATCAAACGCCACTTGCCGGATGTTGTTGCCGTAATCCACGGTGGGCACGCCCATGTCAGCAAATTCAATCATTGCCTGAACGTGCGCCGCACAGGATTTTGCGGCGGCATCTCGGAGCCGCGCAAACTGCGATTCATCAGCGCGCGCAGCCTGCCATTGTTGCAATGACCAGCCCGCAGGCAAGTAACCGTTGACCAAGTCGTGCGCCGAGGTTTGATCGGTCACCAAATCAGGGCGCATGCCGCCCGCTTTGGCGCGGCGCACAAGCTCA
>JAAFHR010000055.1 GCA_013298455.1 Betaproteobacteria bacterium
ATTTCATGAATTCATCCGTGCCCATGCCTTTGAATTCTGCGGCGTTAGCGCTGCCGCGAACGCGTTGAAACGCGCTTCGGATGGGCGAGACCGCAGCCGCCCGGCGGATCAACACATCGCCGTTGGCGCAAACTTCAAATTCCACTTCCGTTTGCGGATGCAAACCGGCTTTCTCGCGCACGGCTTGAGGAATGGTGACCTGACCTTTGCTCGTTAAACGCATTTTCTTACTCCCTAAAGTAAGAATCTTACCACTTTCGCGACCGCAAATTTAGAAACAACAAACCGGTAGTCGTTGTTGACGCAGCTGTCTGCAGATTCAACAGTGATTGCCGCAGATTTGTCGATACCGACGGCACTCCAACACTGCCAACGCAATCGGCGGCAATCCGCTTGAAATCTGCGTAAATCTGCGCAAATCTGCGTCAACGAACCGCCTAATCGTGAGCTCAACTCACGATTAGAATAGGTGGAAACTCGCGTACACCGCGAATCTTTATGCGCTCAATTCACACGCTCAAACAACGCCGTCGCCTCGTCCACAGTGCGCGACACCTTCGGGTGAATACACTTTTTCGCCCCGCGTGAACTCACGCCTGTCGATTGAACGAGCCTGATCTCGCGGCTTCTGAACGGAGCCACAATCGACCCAAACGTTCGCGATCAACTTGTTTCGTTTAAGTCCCATTGAGTCTGGGCTTCAAGACATTTGAACCGCTCTTCAAAAAGCTTACTAATTCGCTTGTAGCCCAAAAAAAATAAGGCATTGCAGCGGAAAGTTATTAGAAATCTTGTATGGAACCTACCCAAAAAATCGCCCCAAAAACGACGCTGCAAGCGGTTCGTGGCATGAACGACATCCTCCCGGCCGATTCCGGCAAATGGGAGTTTTTTGAAGCCACCGTGACCCGTGTGGCTCGGCAATACGGCTACCGAAACATGCGCACACCCATCGTTGAGCCCACGCCGCTCTTCGTGCGCTCAATTGGCGAAGTCACCGACATCGTTGAAAAGGAGATGTACTCCTTCGAAGACAAGCTCAACGGCGAAAAACTCACGCTACGCCCCGAGCTCACCGCGGGCTTGGTGCGCGCGGCGATTGAAGCCAATTTGACTTACAACGGGCCGGTGCGGATTTACACGATGGGCGAAGTGTTTCGCCACGAGCGCCCGCAGAAGGGGCGCTACCGCCAATTCAACCAATTCGACGTGGAATGCTTCGGCTTTGACGGACCCGATGTCGACGCCGAAATCATGATCATGACGGCGCGAATTTGGCGCGAATTAGGGCTCAACGACGTTCGACTTGAGATCAATTCGCTCGGAAACCCAGACGAACGCTCGTCTTACCGTGAAAAGCTCATTTCACACTACGAAGCGAACTTGACGGCGCTCGACGACGAGGCGAAACGCCGTTTACACACCAATCCGATGCGGATTTTGGATAGCAAAGTCGCGAGCGTGATTGAGGTGAACAAAACCGCGCCGAACCTGCTCGATTCGCTGCAAGACGAATCACGCGCTCATTTTGAGAGCTTGCAGCAACTGCTTCACGACGCCAATGTGCCGTTCGTGGTGAACCCTCGAATCGTTCGCGGCATGGATTACTACAACCGCACAGCCTTTGAGTTCGTCACGGATCGCTTCGGTAGCCCGATGACGATTTGTGGCGGCGGCCGCTACGACGGTTTGTTTGAGCAATTGGGTGGCAAACCCACGCCGAGCATTGGTTTCGGCATGGGCGTGGAGCGCGTGCTGATGATGCTCGATGATGCGGCGCTGCAAGCCGATTACGAGCGGCTAGATGCCTACATCGTCCACGCCGGAGAGTCCGCACGTTTGGCCGCTGGAAAACTCGCAGAAAGCTTACGCGATGCGGGTTTGGCGGTCGCGCAGCACGCCGGTGGCGGCAGCTTCAAGAGCCAAATGAAAAAGGCCGACGCCAGCGGCGCACGTTTCGCGTTGATCCTAGGTGACAACGAAGTCGCGGCGGGCACGATTGCCGTGAAACCACTCCGCGACGCCAAAGGCAATGCGATTGTGGGCGAACAAGCGATAATTACGGGTTCGTCTGCTGCGGAGCATCTGCGGCGTCGATAAACCCACTCCGGCGGCGCGTCTGACTCGCGCCGCTTCTCAATCCCGACCTTGAATTCCTGATTCCTGAACATGGCTGCATACGATCTCGACGAACAAGAAAAACTCGGTGACCTTAAAGCATGGTGGTCGCGCTGGGGCAATGTCCTCTCCGGAATCATCGCTGTGATCGCTTTGGCATTTGCGGGCACACAGGGCTACAAATGGTGGAACGCCAAACAAGCCGCCGAGGCCGCCACGCTCTATTTCGCGATCAGCGAGGGCATCAACAAAAACGAAACCGCCAAGATCAAAGACGCCACCGCACAGCTCTTGGAAAAATTTCCGTCAACGGGCTACGCGCCGCGTGGTGCCTTGCTTGCAGCCAAAGCAGCGTTTGATGCAGGCGACATGGCGACCGCGCAGACCCACCTTTCGTGGGTCGTGGCGAACGGCAAAGAAGACGAACTCAAAGCCATTGGTCGTTTGCGCCTTGCGACGGTGCAGCTTGATCAGAAAAAGTTTGACGATGCTCTCGCCACACTCGATGGCAAACACCCCGCGTCATTCGAAGGCCTGTTCCTTGATCTCCGGGGCGACGTGTTTAAGCTCCAAGGCAAATCTGCTGACGCGAAAACCGCCTACGAAGCCGCACTCGCGAAGCTCGATCCGAAAGGGCAGCAAAAGCAGTTCACACAGCTGAAGCTTGATTCGCTGCCTGCGCCGGTTGCCGCTGTCATCGCTGCGCCTGCGGCCACACCCGCTGCGGCACCCGCCCCAGCCGCGCCAGCCGCCGCCCCCGCTCAAGGAGCCAAAAAATGATGACGTTTCGCACGCTCGTTTCACTGGGTGCAGCGCTAGGCGCGACGATGGGCTTGACGGGTTGCAGCACGTTTTCGTGGTTTAGCAGCAGCACGCCAAAGCCAGCACTTCCAGCTGTTGCGGGCGGTGCAACGCTCGTGACCGCCTGGACTGCGTCGCTCGGCGGCAAGCTGGAAGCGCCTTTGCAAGCGGCTGTTGAAAATGGTCGCGTGTTTGCGGCGCATTCGGATGGCTCGGTGTTAGTGATCGATGAGAAAACGGGCGCGATCGCATCGCGTTTCTCGTTGCCAGCGGGCGCTGGACGAATTTCTGGCGGTGTATCCGTGGGCGGCGGCTTGGTGGTCGTTGCCAGCAACAAAGCGGAAGTCTTCGCCTTTGATGCAGCGGGCGCGCTCAAATGGAAATCACGCATTGCCACTGAATCGATTGCGCCCGCCGCGATCGCCGATGGTGTTGTTGTGGTTGCAACCGTTGACGGCAATATTGTGGGCTTGATGCCAAAGACGGTGCTCGCAAATGGATCGTGCAACGAAATATTCCAGCACTGACCGTGCGTGCGAGCGCCGTGCCGGTTGCGGTTCGTGGCGGCGTGTTTATTGGCACGCCAGCGGGTCGATTAATTGCGCTCGATGCGCTCACGGGCACTATCGGCTGGGAAGCGACCGTTGCTAACCCGAAAGGCACCTCCGAGCTCGAGCGTTTGATTGACGTGGCAGGTCGTACCTCGGTCGATGCGCAGCGCGCATGCGCCGCGGCGTATCAAGGCCGCGTGGCCTGTTTTGATTTGCTTCGTGGCACCACGTTGTGGTCGCGCGAAGTCAGCTCACTCACCGGCACGTTGATGGATAACCGCCATGTGTACGTGACTGATGAAAAGGGCGTGGTTCACGCGTTTGATCGATCAACGGGCGGCACAGTGTGGAAGCAAGACGTGCTCGCAGGTCGCCAAGCCACGGGCGTTGCCTTTATTGGCGACTACTACGGCGTGCAAGACATCGAAGGCAATCTGCACCTCGTGAATAAAACAACGGGCAAGATCGCAGCGCGCGGGCTGGGCTCGGGATTCGTTGCCGCAGGCGGCCTTTCGCCAGCTGGAGACGGCGCATTGGTGAGCACCCGAGGCGGCCAGTTGCTCATGCTGCGCGGCCAATAAGCGCACCGAGTTTTGCTTCCCACCATCGCCATCGTCGGCCGACCCAATGTTGGGAAGAGCACGCTTTTCAACCGCTTAACGCGCTCACGAAACGCACTCGTTGCTGATTTTCCAGGGCTCACGCGCGACCGGCAGTACGGCCAAGGTCGTGTCGGTGAGCGCAAGTTCGTCGTGATCGATACCGGCGGTTTCGAACCCGTCGCCAAAGAGGGCATTCTCAAGGAAATGGCGCGGCAGACGATGCAAGCGCTCGACGAAGCCGACATCGTGATTTTTCTCGTTGATGGTCGTGCGGGCGTTACGCCGCAAGATTCGCGCATCGCCACGCTACTTCGGAAGCTCGGACGCCCGGTGTATCTGGCTGTCAACAAAACTGAGGGCATGCAGGCTGCGCGTGTCACCGCAGAATTTTTTGAACTCGGCCTCGGCCAGCCCTACGCGCTATCAGCCGCACACGGCGATTACGTCAACGCACTCGTAGAAATGGCGCTCGAAGAGCGCGCTCCGCTCGCCGCCGACGAACTCGGTGCCGACGATGTGGATAGCGAAGACGGCGTAACGCTTGCCGAAGCGGCCGAGGCCGACGCCGAAGTCGCCGTTGATCCCGAAGCGGTTGTTTACATCGAACCGCCACCGCGCACCAAAATCGCCGTGGTGGGGCATCCCAACGTGGGCAAAAGTACGCTCGTTAACGCACTCTTGGGCGAAGAGCGCGTGATCGCGTTCGATCAGCCCGGCACCACGCGCGATTCAATTTATCTGGATTTCGTTTACAAAAAACGGGATTACACGCTGATTGACACGGCGGGTGTGAGGAAACGCGGCAAGGTCACCGAGTCCATTGAAAAATTTTCGGTGATCAAAACACTGCAAGCCATCGAAGACGCCAACGTGGTGATTTTCATGGTCGACGCCACGCTGGGTGTGAGCGACCATGACGTGCAGCTCGCCTCATTCGTGCAAGATTCTGGCCGCGCACTCGTGATTTGCCTCAACAAATGGGACGTGGCCGACGAAGACGCCCGCAAAAAGCTTCGAGACGACTGTGACCGAAAGCTCTATTTCGTCGAATACGCAGAAACGCTCACCATCTCTGCCCGCACCAAGCAAGGGCTCGATAAAGTGATGGTGTCGGCGAACCGCGCCCACGCCTCGGCGTTTAAGAAAATGCCCACGCCCAAGCTCACCCGCGCCCTGCAAGACGCCGTAGTGAAGCAGCAACCACCGCGCTCGGGCACGGTGCGCCCGAAACTCCGCTACGCCCACCAGGGCGGCAGCAACCCGCCCGTGGTCGTCATTCATGGCACCTCGCTCGACAAAATTTCCGCGACCTATCACCGGTATCTGGAGCGCTTTTTCATCGATGCCTTTGAGCTCAAGGGCACGCCGCTGCGGCTAGAGCTTCGCACAGGGCATAATCCGTATTCGACGGTTGAAAAGCCGCGCCCGGGTCGCTCGATTCGGAAGTAAACACAACGCTCGCGCTTTTGTGAGCTTGAACTTCCGGCGTTGTGCCCCATCTGACTCGTTCGGGCGCTCGGCTTCTTAACGGCCGTGACAGCACACTTCAAAATAACAATGGCGGAAAACAAGAAAATGAGCAACAAAGGTCAATCCCTCCAAGATCCGTTCCTCAACACGCTACGAAAAGAGCACGTTCAGGTTTCAATCTACCTAGTCAACGGCATCAAGCTGCAAGGTCAGGTCGAATCGTTCGACCAGTACGTCGTGCTCTTGAAAAATACCGTGACGCAAATGGTCTACAAACATGCCATTTCGACCATCGTGCCAGCACGCGCGGTCAACATCCCACACGGGGACGAAGCCCCTGAGTGATAGCCCGTCGCGCTCCGATATGAAGAGCGCTCGCCCCGGTAAAGCCGGGGCACGTAACTCGCCAGCGCAAAACGCCGCGCCTACGTCATCGCCGCAAACTGGCTCGCATTTACACGCCCGGCACGGCATCACCAAGAGCAGCGCCGCACGCGGTGGGCTTGCCGTTGAACGTCGCTCGGGTAATGATCGAGCCGTGCTCGTCCAGCTCGCGATGGGCAAAGTGCTTGCGAGCGACGTTGCCGATGATTTAGAAGAGCTGCAAGCCCTCGTTAGCTCCGCCGGCGCAGACGTCGTCGCCACCATCACCGGCAAACGCGATAAGCCCGATCCTTCGCTCTATGTCGGCAGCGGCAAGGCGAGCGAAATCGCGCTTGAGGCCAGCAACAACGAAGCCGAACTGGTCATCTTTAATCACGCCCTGTCGGGCGCGCAAGAGCGAAATCTTGAGCGTGCTTTGGAATGCCGTGTAGTGGATCGCCGCGCGCTGATTCTCGACATCTTTGCTCAACGCGCTCGCAGCGCCGAAGGCAAGCTCGCCGTGGAATTGGCGCAGCTCGAACATCTCTCCACGCGACTCGTTCGCGGTTGGTCGCACCTTGAGCGCCAACGCGGCGGTATCGGCATGCGCGGCCCCGGCGAGAAGCAGTTGGAGATGGACAAACGAATCATCGTCGACAAAATTCGTGCGCTCAAAGAGCGGCTCGAAAAAGTCGGCCGCCAGCGTCACACCCAGCGCCGTCAGCGCGCCCGCTCCAACACGCGCGGCATCGCGATCGTTGGCTACACCAACGCGGGCAAGAGCACCCTCTTCAATCGCTTAACGGCAGCGGGCACCTACGCCGCCAATCAGCTCTTTGCGACGCTCGACACGACGGTTCGAAAGCTCTACGTGGCTGAGGCGCAGCCTTTGGTCGTGTCTGACACGGTGGGTTTCGTTCGCGATCTGCCGCACGAATTGGTCGACGCATTCAAAGCAACGCTCCTCGAAGCCGTTGAATCCGATTTGCTGCTGCACGTGGTTGACGGCGCGAGTGAAGCGCGCGACATGCAAATCGAGGCCGTCAACGGCGTGCTCGATGAAATTGGCGCCACCGACATGCGTCGCCTGATCGTAGTCAACAAATGCGATCTTTCGGGGCTCACCGACGAGGCGGGTCGCGTTGAATATGATCCCGAAACGAAGCTTCCGAGCCGCGTTTTCGTCTCAGCTCGAACTGGCGCGGGTATTCCTGAGCTTCGCGCTGCATTGCAAGCGCATTTCCCGCGTCAAAATACAGGCTATGGCGATGCCGACGGCGCGGAGCAAACGCAACCAACGCTTGCTTGAATTTCGCCGCATTAACGCCACATTCGCATCAATACAGTTTGCAAAACATCATGAGAACAATAGAACGCGGCACGCTCGCTCGGTGGTGGGATCAATTGAAGCTCTCACTCAACGACCCACAGTGGGGCCGTAAGCCCGGTGCTGACGCGCCGCCGCCTCCGCCCAGCAGCGGCTCGGGCGACGCAAACAAGCCCGCCGAACCCGACAAGCCTGCGGACTCGCCTTCGAACGTGCGGCCCATTGGTAGCGGCGGCGGTGGTGGCGGACGTGGCAACAAGCCCGACGGCCCACCCGACTTGGATGAAGTGTTCAAAAAGATTAACGACAAGCTCGCTGGCCTCTTCGGTGGCAAGGGCAACAAGGGCGGCGCGCGCCGTCCGCCCGGCAGCGGTGGCAATGGCCCACAAATGCCCTCAATGAGCCCGCAGATGGCCGCGAGCGGTGCGCTGATCGTTGCGGTGCTAGGCGCGGTCGTTTGGCTGGCCTCGGGCACGTATCAAGTTGAAGAAGGCAAGCGCGGCATCGTGCAGCGCTTCGGTAAGTATTCTGAAACAACCACGCCGGGTCTGCAGTGGCGCTGGCCGTGGCCGATTGAAACGGTTGAAAAGATTGATCTCAACCGCGTTCGCTCCGTTGACATCGGTTTCAAAGGCAGCCAAAAGAGCCGCGAAGCCAAGCAAGCGCAGATGTTGACCGAAGACTTAAACATCATCGACATCACGTTCTCAGTGCAGTACGCGCTGGTTGACGCTCGTGCCTACATGTTCAATCACCGCAGGCCCGACGAGGCCGTGGTGCAAGCCGCTGAGACCGCGATGCGCGAAGTCGTTGGTAAGCGCAAAATGGATTTCCTGCTCAACCAAGGCCGCGAAGAGTTTGCAGGCGCGGCGCAAAAATTGATGCAGCAACTGCTTGATCTCTACGGCACAGGCATCACGATCAGCAAGTTGAATCTGCAAACGGTGTCGGCACCTGAAGCGGTGAACGAATCCTTCCAAGACGTTGTGAAAGCGCAGCAAGACCGTGATCGTTTCATCAACGAAGGTCAGGCGTACGCCAACCGAGTGATTCCTGAAGCGCGCGGTAAGGCGTCGCGGTTGCTCGAAGAAGCCGCCGGTTACGAGGCGAGCGTTTTGGCGCGCGCACAAGGTGATGCAGCTCGCTTCACTTCGATTGTGGCCGAGTACAACAAAGCGCCCGGCGTGACCCGCGAGCGCCTATACATTGACATGATGCAATCTGTGCTCGGCAACACCAGCAAAGTGTTGATCGATCAAAAGCAAGGCCAGAGCTTGCTCTATCTGCCGCTCGACAAACTGATGGCTAGCACCCGCGAAGCCGCAGGTGCTGCGCTCCCCGAAGCCACGAAACCGCTGCTGCCCGATCCAGCTGCTGCTGTTGAGGCACCGAGCACGCGCTCCAACGTTCGCGAATCGTCGCGCAATGCTCGCGAAGCCAGAAACTAGGTCTGAGGAAAGGCAAACACCATGAACAAAATTGCTCCCGCACTCACCGCGTTCCTCGTTGCGATCTTTGCGATGTCGCAAATTCTCTTCACCGTGGATGAGCGCGAATTCGTGATGATCAGCCAGTTCGGCGAAGTCAAATCAATTCAAGACAAGCCCGGCCTCGGATGGAAGCTGCCGTTCGTGCAAAAGGTTACGAAGTACAGCAAACAAATTCTCACGCTCGACAGCGCCGAATCAGATCGCTTCAACACCAAAGAAAATCAGCCCGTACAAGTTGATTCGTACGTGAAATGGCAAATCGCCGATGCGCGCGAATTCCTGCGTGCCGTCGCTGGTGACGAAAAGCAAGCTGAACGCCGTATCGGTCAAACGGTTACATCGTTGCTGCGCGAGGAGTTTGGTCGCCGCACTTTGCTCGAGGTGATCTCGGGTGAACGTGAAAAAATCATGTCGGCCGTACGCGAATCCGCCGAGCAAGATGCTAAAAAAATTGGCGTGAAGATTGTTGATGTTCGCTTAAAGCGTGTGGACTTTGACGAATCCGTTTCGACCCGTGTGTTTGACCGGATGCGCTCCGAGCGCCAACGCGTAGCCGCCGAGCTTCGATCCACTGGCGGCGCAGACGGCGAAAAGATCAAAGCCGACGCCGACAAGCAGGCGCAAGTGATTCTCGCGGAAGCCTACAAAACGGCGCAAGAAAAACAAGGCGCGGGCGACGCGAAAGCCGCCGCGATCTACAGCGCAGCGTATGGCGCAAACGCAGAGTTCTACTCGTTCTACCGCTCACTCGATGCCTACAAAGCGTCGTTCAAAAACAAGAGCGACGTGATGGTGCTCGATCCAAGCGCGGACTTCTTTAAGTTCTTGAAGCAGGGTTCGCGCGCAAAGTAGCGCGGAGCGAGGCATGGAGATTCTTGCTGCGCTCTGCCTCGTGTTGGTCATCGAAGGACTCATGCCGTTTCTCGCGCCGAAAGCTTGGCGAGAAACGATGCTCAAAGCAGCGAAATTCAGCGATGGCCAACTCCGAACTGTCGGATTAGCGGCCATCGTTTTGGGACTGTTGTCTTACTGGCTCATGGGCCTTTAATTCGCGCCAATCGACCGCTCATCGGCAGCGATCACGCCGCTTGTTCGTACCTACGCTAGAACTCTGATCAAAGCTTGCGCTCGCTTGGCGCAACAGGTATCGAGGAGGCGTCATGACACACCCAACGACCTGCGCAGTTTGGCAGCCATTCAACGCATTGCGATATGGTGCATGGACTTGGCTAAGATTAAGCGCCAAGTCAACCCTCCGCTTTTTTGCTTGCTCTGCCCCGATTCTTGTGGCGTCCAGCGCATGGGCTGTTGTAGATTTGGTGGTCAATGTCGACACCGACAAACCCGCTTACAAATCCACCGAAACGCAAACGATCACGGTGACCGTTACCAACAACGGCCCGAGCGCGGCGAGCAACTCGCTACTCAAAGTGCTTCACCCGGCCGCCGGAGCGCCGTTTGAAGCAAGCGCCACCTGTGTCGCCACGGGCGGTGCCGTCTGCCCCACGAGCTACACCGGCTTGCCGAGCAATACGCTCACCACGACGATCCCGAGTATCCCGAGTCAAGCGAAGGTCGTGATCACTTTTCAAGTGATTCCCGCGCTGGTGTGCCGCCGCCAAGGTGCCGTGGGGCCCATCTTGAACGAGCCGTGTAACCAAGGTTTCACCTACGACGTAGGGCGTAAAACGATCACCGCGACAGTGACCAACACTGCCGCCGACGGCTTGCCGATTACCAACTTCGCGAACACCAACATCGTGCTCTACGCGCCGACGCTCGGGTATCGGGTCGCGATCAGCAATTCGCCGTCGGGTGCGCTGGTGCCAGGACAGACCTACACCTACGAATTCGAAGTGCAAAGCCAGGGGCAAGACCCGACCGGACCGCTGCAATTGAAACTCCATCCCGAATCGCAGGGCGGCACGCCGACGCCGCCCGCGTTCTTCAATTCGTTCCTGCCGGGCACCGAAATCATCTCGTTGGTCTGTGTAACGAGCACACCGGCAGCCGGAGCGACGCTTCCGAGCACGGCGATCCAAACCGTGGGCAACGCGTGTGGCAACACACCCGTTCCCATTCCAACGCCTGGCCCGACGACGATTGCAAGCAACACGTTGCGGGGCTTCCCGACCACCGATTTCATCGAGATCCCCGGCTCGACCATCGTTGCGGGCGGCTTCGCTCGCTTCCGCGCGCAGGTGAAAGTTGGCACGCCGCGCTGCTCGGCGATTGGCGCGACCGACCGGCCCCTCGCGTTCAACGTCACCGTCACAGGCCCGAACGAAACGCCGCCGTTTGCGATTGCCGACAACGTTGCGACCACCACGAACTCGGTGAACGCGAGCTGCTTGGAGGCCGACGTTTCGGCGAATTTGACCGTGACACCGCCCGCGATTGTTGCGACCACGCCCGGCAGCAACAGCTACGTGATGCGCGCAACCATCAGCAATCTCACCACGGGCATGGGCGCGGGCACTGCAGCCAACGTGCCGTTCACCATGAACAGCGGCACCCATCCGTTCTTCTTGGGCCCGATCACCGCAGGTACGCCGAGCTGCGTCGCAACCGGCGGTGCCACCTGCCCAGCGAGTTACACCGTCAATCCAAGCGTGCCATCGACGCAGAAAACGGTGAGTGGCATCGTGCCCTCGCTGCCTCCGGGCTCAAGCGTTGACATCAGCGTGACGATCACGGCAGGCACGAGGAACCACTCACGATCACCGCGAGCGGCTCGAACCCCGGTGCTAGCGCTTGCTCAGGCGGTAATCCGACGAGCGCGACGGTCGTTACTGTGGCAAAGACAGGGCCTTTTGCAACTGCAGGTGGCAGCACGGCGATCGGCCAGAGCTCCGGCGCATTTCTCGCGCCCGGCACCACGGTTTGGTATCGCGTCGTGGTCAGCAACATTGGGCCGGTGTCAGTGGATCTGCGGCAGCTTGGCGACAATAGCTCGGGGCCGAGCGCTATCGGCGCAACCGGCGGCTTCCAGGGCACTGGCAGCTCGCTCGCTGGCTGGGGTATCGCCTGCACCGCCGCGGGCGGCGCGACGTGCTTCAACAACGTGGTGACGCCGTCGGCACCACTGCAGCCGAACCTGAACTTGGGCTACGCCGGGAACATTACGCAACCGCTGCCCGCAGGCGCGAGCTTGACGCTTGATCTGCCGTATGTGATTCC
>JAAFHR010000054.1:0-6371 GCA_013298455.1 Betaproteobacteria bacterium
AGCGCAACCGCCAACGCTGACGGCAAAGCCAAGGCCGCCATCGCCTGCAACGTCTGCCATGGCCAAAACGGCATCAGCACCATGCCCAACACCCCGCATTTGGCCGGTCAGCCCGAACCCTACATCGCTGACCAACTCAAGGCGTATCGAAGCGGCAAACGAGCCCACGAAATCATGACGCTGATGGCCAAACCGCTCACCGACAAAGAAATCGCCGATTTGGCGGCTTGGTACAGCAGCATTGAGATTAAGGCGACGGTCAAGCCGTAGATGCTGTGGCGAGCTAACGCGACTTCATTCAGCTTATTCGCTCAATGTCTTTATTTAATTGGGCTAGATGAAGTTAGTATAAATTTTTGATAAACGACATAAATGACTTTATACTTAATATAGTGTTGGCGCGCGTAGGTAAAGGCGTTTTTTGGCCACGCCATCCGCGAGGCAAACGCTGGCTCACCGCACTGTGCATGAACTCATGCCGCATTGTGTTTGCCTGCAATGGCTCCGGTCAACGAGAATAGATTGTCAGCATGCATCTTGCTTAGTCTGAATCATTCTTCAAAGTTTGTACCGCCATGACGATCCACGTCGCACTAAGCCACATCACCCACTACCGCTACGATCGTTTGGTCAAGCTGGGGCCGCAAATCATTCGGCTGCGCCCCGCGCCGCATTGCCGCACTCGCATCGTTTCGTACAGCCAACGGATTGAGCCCGTCGATCACTTTTGCAATTGGCAGCAGGACCCGTTCGCGAATCACATGGCGAGATTGGTGTTCAACGAACCGACGCGTGAATTCAAGGTCGCGGTGGATGTGGTCGCGGAAATGGCGGTCTACAACCCGTTTGATTTCTTCCTTGAGCCGTCGGCGGAAAAGTATCCGTTTACTTACAACCAAGACGCGAAAGCCGAGCTTGCGCCGTATCTAATTACCGCGCCGATGACGCCGCTCGTTGACGCGTATTTGAAAAAAATTGATCGCTCAAAACGGCGCACGATTGATTTCTTGGTTGACCTGAATGCGATGCTCTACAAAGACATCGCTTACCTGATCCGCATGGAACCGGGCGTGCAAACGCCGGAGGAAACGCTCACCAAAAAGAGCGGCTCGTGTCGTGATTCAGGCTGGCTGCTCGTGCAATTGCTGCGACACATTGGATTGGCGGCGCGTTTCTGTTCGGGCTATTTGATTCAGCTCACACCGGATGTGAAATCGCTCGATGGTCCGTCGGGCCCCGCCGCTGATTTCACTGATTTGCACGCATGGTGTGAGGTGTATTTGCCAGGCGCCGGTTGGGTCGGGCTCGATCCCACATCCGGTTTGTTTGCTGGCGAAGGCCACATTCCGCTGGCTTGCACGCCACAGCCCTCCTCCGCAGCGCCAATCGAAGGCGGCGTGGATGAGAGCGAAGTCGAGTTTTCGCATCACATGGGTGTCACGCGAATTTACGAATCGCCGCGTGTGACGAAGCCGTATACCGAGGCCGCGTGGCAAGAGATTTTGACGCTCGGCGACGCGGTGGATCGTGACTTGGCGAAGGGTGACGTTCGCTTGACTCAAGGTGGTGAACCGACGTTTGTGGCCGACACGGATCGCGACGCCGCCGAGTGGAACACCGCTGCGATGGGGCCCACCAAACGTGGCTATGCCAACGCACTCGTGCAAAAACTTCGTGCGAAATATGGCGACGGCGGCTTCCTGCATTTCGGTCAAGGCAAGTGGTATCCCGGCGAGCAATTACCGCGCTGGGCGCTCTCGATTTTTTGGCGCAAAGATGGGCAGCCGATTTGGCGCGATCCGAGTTTGTTTGCGGATGAACGCACGCCGTCAAACTACACCAACGTAGACTCCGCGCGCTTCATCAAAGCCCTCGCCGCCACGCTCGGCATCACGGATGAATACATCAAACCGGGTTATGAGGACACGTTCTACTACCTGTGGCGCGAGAAGAAACTGCCGGTCAATGTGGACCCGTTTGATGCGCGGCTTGATGATGAGCTTGAGCGTGATCGTTTGCGCAAAGTATTCGATCAAGGTTTGACGCATGTCGTGGGGCATGTGTTGCCGCTCTCGCCCGCGTCGTCGGTCGGCTTAACCGGTTCGCAATGGCAAACGGGGCCGTGGTTTTTGCGCGATGCGCGGATGTATTTGATCCCCGGCGATTCGCCGATGGGTTATCGCTTGCCGCTCGATTCGCTGCCATGGACTTCGAAGGGTGACTATCCGTACTTCTTAGATCGCGATACGTTTGATCAGCGCAGCGAATTGCCTGCGGCGAGTACGTTTGCTGAGCGGTATGGCTCGGGTATCGGCGTGTCGCTTGGGGTTTCGATGCAGCGCGTAGACGTCGCTGCAGCGGGCCAGCCTGCAGAGTTGACTGCAAGCGCTCTCGACAATCCCGCCGACAACGTGAAGGGTAAAGCCACAGCCAAAGGCAATGGCAAAACAGCGGCCGCGAAACCGTTCACCTACATTCCATCGACCTCGACCTTGATGCCCGCTCGCTTCCAATCAGCGCATTGGCTGACCCGAACGGCGTTGGTCGTTGAGGCACGGCAAGGACATTTGTACGTCTTCATGCCGCCGCTGGCGATGCTCGAAGACTACTTGGATTTGCTCGCGGCGCTGGAGGCCACCGCCGTCGAAACCAAAACAAAACTCGTGATCGAGGGCTACCCACCGCCGCGCGATCCGCGATTGAAGATTCTGCAAGTCACGCCCGATCCCGGTGTGATCGAAGTCAATATTCATCCCGCGCACAACTGGACGGAGCTGGTTGATCACACAGAATTTTTGTATCAGGCTGCGTTTGAGACGCACCTTTGCGCGGAGAAGTTCGCGCTTGATGGCAAACACACGGGCACGGGCGGCGGCAATCATTTCGTGCTCGGTGGCGCAACGCCCGCTGATTCGCCATTCCTTCGAAAGCCTGAGCTACTCACGAGTTTGGTCGCGTACTGGCACAACCATCCGAGTTTGTCGTACCTGTTTAGCGGCCTATTTATCGGCCCCACGAGCCAAGCACCGCGACTCGACGAAGCGCGAAACGATCAGCTCTATGAGCTCGAAATTGCGATGGAGCAAATCGACCGAAATCGAGCCGTCTACGGCTCGGAAATGCCGCCTTGGTTAGTCGATCGCACGCTGCGAAACATCTTGATTGATGTGACGGGCAACACGCATCGCAGTGAGTTTTGCATCGACAAACTCTATTCACCGGATGGTCCGACGGGACGCTTGGGGCTCCTAGAACTTCGCGCGTTTGAGATGCCGCCCCACGCGCGAATGAGCATCGTGCAGCAGCTCTTACTTCGCGCCCTTGTTGCGCGCTTCTGGAATCAGCCGTATCGTGCGCCGCTGGCACGTTGGGGCACGGGGCTCCATGATCGTTTCATGTTGCCGACGTTCATCAAGATGGATTTCGACGATGTGCTCGCCGATCTGTTGCTCCCCGAAAACGGCGGGCATCGCTTCGATCCACAGTGGTTTGCGCCACATTTTGAATTCCGCTTTCCGCTCTTTGGCGATATCGCTTTGAAGGGTATGCACATCAGCATTCGCGGCGCATTGGAGCCGTGGCATGTGATGGGCGAAGAAGGTGCGCCGGGCGGTACCGTGCGCTATGTGGATTCGTCGCTAGAGCGGCTCGAAGTCGCAGTGACGGGCATGACTGATTCGCGCTACGTCATCACCGCCAACGGCAAAGCACTGCCCATGCAACCGACCGGCACAGTCGGGCATTACGTCGCTGGTGTGCGCTACAAAGCGTGGAACCCGCCGTCAGCGTTGCATCCAAGCATTCAAGTGCATGCGCCCATCACCTTTGACATCGTCGATACGTGGATGAACCGAAGCTTAGGCGGCTGCCAGTACCACGTGCAGCACCCTGGCGGCTCCAACCCAACAACGTTTCCCATCAACGCCTTTGAAGCGGAATCGCGGCGCTTGTCGCGTTTCTTGCGGCTCGGACACACGCAAGGCATGATGAAGGTTGCACCCGCTGACGTTAGCAAGGAGCATCCGTTTACCTTGGATTTGCGGCGGGTGTAAAAGCCCCCTTCTCCCGCGAGCGGGAGAAGGGTTGGGGATGAGGGTGTCGTCGCCGGAAGAACCAAAGTCGCGACACGCAATGACCACGGCCCCAGCGTCTGGCTCTTCCTTCGCTACATCGCTCTCCGCGTCAACACCACCCTCACCCCTGCCCTCTCCCGCCCGCGGGAGAGGGGGCAAACGCCCCCCAGCTAAACTTCACCCATGAGTTCCCTCTTCGATGCCGCGCGATCCAGCGGCGACACGATTTCTGCCTTGGTGCAGGATTTAGCCGCGAAAGCGCCTGCTGCGCATCGCGACGCGCTTCGTGTTGATGGCGCGATTGCTCCGCACTGGCAGACGTTTTTCAAAAAAGCTTGCGATGCACTTCCCGGTCGCGAGGAGGATGCGCTCGCCTCGTCGATCACGTCACGTTTTGCAGAGCTCGACGCGACGCTGCGCCGTCGAATTGACGACAACGGCGTCACCTACAACCTGTATTCCGATGCGGTGAGCCAGCCGCGTCCTTGGTCGCTCGATCTGTTGCCTTCGATCATCAGCGAGCGCGAATGGGCGTTGATCGAGGCCGGCGCGGTGCAGCGGGCACGATTGCTGAACGACGTGTTGGCCGACGTCTACGGCGCACAAACGCTCATCAAAGACGGCTCACTACCTTTGGCATTGGTGCAGGGGCATCCCGGCTATGTACGACCTGCGCACGGCATTGTGCCGCGCGGAAAAACGTTTTTGCACATCGTGGCTTTTGATTTGGCCTGCGGTCCGGATGGTCGCTGGTGGATCGTGTCGCAGCGCACGCAAGCGCCCTCGGGCTTGGGCTATTTGCTTGAAAATCGAATGATCGTGTCGCGTCTCTTTCCCGAGGCGTTTCGCGCGTTAAAAATCGAGCGCGTGGTGGGCGCCTACAAGGGCTTGATTGCGAGCCTGTTGGCGCATTCCAAAGCGGGGAGCGATGCACGAATCGTACTCCTGACGCCCGGGCCCTACAACGAAACGTATTTCGAACACGTTTATCTGGCGCGCTACTTGGGCATCACGCTCGTGGAGGGCGGTGATCTGGTTGTTCGAGATGAAAAGGTGTGGCTCAAGACGCTCAAGGGCTTGGAGCCCGTTGACGTGATTCTGCGGCGCTTGGACGATGATTTCATGGATCCGCTGGAGCTGCGAGCCGATTCAGCGCTGGGCATTCCGGGCTTGATGCAGGCGTATCGTGCGGGCAATGTAGTGCTCGCCAATGCCCCGGGTTCGAGCTTTTTGGAGTCAACGGCGGTGCTCGCGTTCTTGCCAAAAATTTGCGAAAAACTCTACGGCGAAAAGCTCGCGATGCCGTCGATTGCGAGCTGGTGGTGTGGCGAAAAATCGGCAATGCGCTCGATGTTGCCGCAGCTCGCGAAGTACGTCGTGAAGCCAACCTACAACGACAAGTCGCGCCGCTTCGTGCCGGTGATGGGCAAATCGCTTTCATCGAAAGAGATCGAACAATGGACCGGGCGCATCGCGATGCACCCCGAGGATTTCACCGCGCAGGCGTATCTGCCGGTGTCGCATACGCCAAGTTGGCAAGGTGTGGCTGAGGATTCGCCGTCGCGTGCGGCCATCGGCTCTCGCGCCGCGATGCTTCGGGTGTTTGCGCTCTCAGATGGCGAAGGCAAATGGCGCGTGTTACCGGGCGGCTTGGCTCGAATTGCGCCCGAAGGCCGCGAGATCGTTTCGATGTACCGAGGCGGCAGTTCGGCTGACGTATGGGCCATCACCGGTCGGGTGCGCGAGGACACCGCTCCCCTCTCAAAAACACTCACGCCGATCAACGTAGCGCGGGCAACCTTGGGCGTCGCAAGCCGCGCTGCGGAAAATCTGTTTTGGTTTGGTCGCTACACCGAGCGATTGGAAAACACCACGCGCCTTGCTCGCGTGGTGCTCGAAGCGCTCTCCACCAACGATGAGGAATTGCCGACCACGCAAAACTGGCTTTCTCGGCTTGCGATCACCAACGGTTTGGTCGCCAAGGAAGTGCCGAGCATTCGCCAATCGGCACAAGTGTTTGAGCGCGCATTGATCGCGTCTCTCTCGGATCGAACCGCCAAGCTCGGTGCGTACAGCGTGGCAGCCACGCTCTCGTCCTTGCAGTTTTCGGCGTTTTCGGTGCGCGAACGATTGGCACTCGAGCAGTGGACTTTAGTGGCGACCAGCACGCAGCAATTCGCCGCAATGATGAGCGGCGCGGAGCATGATCCATCGACTAACACCGCAAAAGCGCCGCGCACCAAAGCCAGCTTGGCATTGAGCGCTGAAGCCGAAGCACCCGCAACAGCGCTCAGTCGC
>JAAFHR010000054.1:6381-11926 GCA_013298455.1 Betaproteobacteria bacterium
GCTGACCACGCAAGTGATGGCAATGACCGGCGCGCAAACGGATCGGATGACCCGCGATGATGGCTGGCGACTCCTTTCGATTGGACGTCAGCTTGAGCGCTTGAGCACGCTCTCGGAGGCGCTCGCCGAAGCGTTCGAAACCGGTACGCTCGCTAACGACACGGGTTTCGCATTGGTGCTCGCATTTTTTGATTCCACCATCACGTATCGCGCTCGGTATCTGCAAGAACGCGATCCAAAAGCTTTGGTTGAGTTGCTAGTGCTGGACCGAGAAAATCCACGGTCGTTGGCGTGGATCGCGCACACGTTGCAATCTCGTTTGGCAAAGCTCGAAGATTGTCCAACGGGACAATCGCCAAAAGGGCTGCTAGGGAGAAGCCTGCCGAACGCGTGGAACACAGTGAGCACTGCACCCGCGTTGCAGCGCTACAGCGCTGGCGACCCGCTCGCTATCGTGTCACTACTGCGAAAGGTAGCCACTGATGTCGCCGATGTGTCTGACGCACTCTCGCAGCAATACTTTTCGCATGCGCATGGGGCGCGGATTGTTGGGGCTTAAATCTAAACCACTTCGGTGGTGGCTTGTCTGAAACGCTCATTCGGAGAAGCATTTTCAACATCCGTTCGGGCTGAGCTTGTCGAAGCCGTCGTGGCGAACCACCAACCCTTCGACAAGCTCAGGGCGAACGGATCCTCAACGAAGTGCACCTGAGGCACCGCCAGTAATTTTTTACACGCGCGGCAGCCCGCTCCTAGGGCTTGCCTCGGGCTGCAACCAACCCAAAGCAAAACCCCTTCGCCTTCAAGCCCTCGATCAGCGGGTCGAGCATCGGCCAGTAGGGATCTTTTCGCGACCAAATGCCGAGGTGCGCCATCATGATGTCGCCATCTTTGAGTTTGGCGAGTGCGCCCTTGAGCAATGCTTGATTCGGATGCTGCTCGCTCGAAAGTTCGTCGCCCAAAAATCCTGCATCAGCCCAACCCACGTGCTTGAACCCGCAGCTTTGCGCGAATTCGATCACACGCGGCGTGGTCTTTCCACCGGGTGCACGCCAAATTGGATCCAATCCACGCCCTGTCATTTCCCGAAACCGCAGCTCTGATTTTTTGAGCTCTTGGCATACCTCGGCGCGATCTAATTCACGCCCAGCACTGGCAGGCTTTCCCCACGGAACGTAGCGAACGCGATCATCGCCCACATCCCCACGAAAGTAGTGATGATCCCAAGTGTGTGAACCAAAGGCGTGGCCTTCTTTCACCAAGCGCTGCCAAAACGGTTTCTGCGAATCATCGAGCGTGAATCCGCCAGATTTCGTTTTTTCATTCGCGAGAAAAAACGTCGCCTTCACTTGATGCTTTTGCAAGATGTCGGCGATAGCGTTGGCGGGCTCCATGTGACCGGTGTCAAAAGTCAGATACACCGTGCCCGCTTTGCAAGACTGCGCGAAGCTCGCGCTCCATGGCAGGCAGAGCGAAGCCAGCAGGGCGACGAGCGCCGCGCTATTGATCACGCCGCGCATGGCTCTTAAAGTAGATCCCGTGGGGCGAACGACCCACCGGAATGTATTCAATCGGCTTCTGACCCGTCATGTCGATCACGGCCACACGGGCTTCCCAGCGCACTGTTGCCCAAACTTCTTTGCCGTCAGCCGAGACTTCCATGCAATCGACGCCGTTGCCCACTTTGATCGGTTTCGAGACCGCATACGTCTTGTAATCGACCTTGGTGATCGTGCCATCGACACGATTGCTCACGAGCACATTTTGTCCGTCACCCATTGGGAAAATGTTGTGTGCACCGCGCCCCGTGACAATCTTTTTTACCGTTTCGCGCTTTACGGGATCGATCACTTCCACAAAATCTTGCCCCATGATGCCAACGAACAGCAAGCCTTGGGGCGATGTCCAGATACCCGCTGGCGTGCGGCCTGTTTTCACTCGCCACACCTCTTTGTGTGTCGTCATGTCGAGTGCCACGACTTCGTTGGAGTCTTGAAGCGTGACGTAGGCAAACTTGGAATCGGCGCTGAAAGAGACATGGCTCGGTGTCTTGGCGACGGCAATTCTCGCTTTGAGCTCGTAGTTCGGCATTGAATAGATATCCACGCGATCAAGCCGCAAACTGATGGAAAGAAACCATTTGCCGTCGGCCGTATATCCGAGCTGATAAGGATCGATGATCCGAGGCAGGCGACGCTTCACCTCGCCGCTGATCGGATCAAGAAACACCAGATCATTCGATGCGGCATTGGCAACCACCAGCTCGTCATCTTTGAGTGTTGAGATCAAATGATGCGGCTCTTTGCCCACGTTAAACGTGTTGACAAGTTTCCGCGTGGCGCGATCAATGACCGACACTGTGCCCTCGCCGGAATTGAGCACGATGACGCGTTCGCCGGGTTTGAGGGCTTGAACGGGGGCACAAAGCGCGAAAACACAGACGATTACAGCAAGCGCGGCATTCTGAAAATGGAAATGTTTAAGCATGGGTGGATTTTAGGTGGCTGGGCGCGTGGCGTGTTGGCGCAAACCCTCCTCCGAGCCTCCGAGCTGGCTCCCCTCTCCCGCGGGCGGGAGAAGGGTTGGGGATGAGGGTGCTTGGTGTCAAAGCGAATTCGCCGCACCGCAACCCAAAGCTCGGCTGCTCCAACGTAGGACACTGTTCTGCACGGGCACCCTCACCCTAACCCTCTCCCGCCCGCGGGAGAGGGAACTTAGCTCTCCGCGCTCAACGTAATAATGTGCAACGTCGCCCACGCCCCATCTGCGCTACGATTCACCCTGAAACAAACAGCAGCCGGCGCGCCTTGGCGCGACAACGCACCCTATGGTTCGATTTCTCTTCACCTTTCTCGCGCTCCTCGGCGTGTTTTTCGGCCTTCAGCTGACGCCGTGGGGTCAGGACTACTTCGTAATTCCGTGGACGACGGGGCTTGCACATTTTTGCGCGCAGCTCGTCGCGTTTTTTGACGACACCGCTGCCGCCAACGGCAAAATTTTGAGGAATACCGTCAATGGTTTTGCGGTGAGCATCGAAGCGGGCTGTAATGGCGTAGAAGCCACGCTCGTGCTGCTCGCGGGCGTGTTGGCGTTTCCATCAACGTTCAAGCAAAAGCTGTGGGGCTTGGGTGTGGGTTTTATCGCCGTGCAAGGCGTGAACGTGATTCGCATCATCAGCCTCTTCTACATCGGGCAGTGGAACAAAACCGCTTTCGATTGGGCGCATCTCTACATTTGGCAAGCGCTCATCATGATCGATGTGTTGGTGGTGTTTTTGATTTGGCTCAACCGCGTTATCAAATCGCAAAAGCTGGAAGACGACGCAGGCGGTGATGCGGGCGCACCGCCACCTTCGGGCGGCAACAATTTGCCGGGCGCGCAACCCGCATGAAGTCTTGGTGGCAATACGAATTCCATTCGCCAAAAAACATATCGCGATTTTTTTGGCGGATTTTGTTGTGGGTGCCGTTCGTGTTTTTGGCTTGGTACGCGTTGGTGCCGATTTTGCATTGGCCGATTCGTTGGTTTTTGTCGGGCATGGCGCTCGTTGGCGTGCCTGAGTTTGTAACGAGTGTGGGACAAACGCTGCACGGCTTTGAATTCATCACGAACTTGACCCCCGGCGCGCAGGCAGGACAAGCGTTTCGCCCTGATGCCATCGTGAGTACCGAAGTGGACGCGCGACTCTACACCTATGGAAACGCGCTTTTGGCGTCGTTGACGTTAGCTGCGTGGCACAAAGATCGCTGGAAAAACCTCTGGTACGGTTGGCTGATTTTGTTGCCGTTTCAGATGCTTGCCGTGTTTGCGGTGGGCATGAAACAAGTGATTCTCAATTCGGGCCCAACCGTTCGAGCACAGGTCGAATGGGCGCAGTGGCAAGTGGAAGTGATCGCGTATCTCTATCAGTTTTCAACGCTCATGATGCCGCCGGTGACGGCGCTCGCGGTGTGGCTGCTCTTGCACCGGGAGTTCGTTGAGAAGTTTGTGGGCGCTGACATCATTGCGTTGATTCGCGCCACCGAGAAGAAAAAAGTGAGGCGAGCCTAAGGTCATTTTTTGACGCAGATTGCGCTGATGGCGCAGATTGACGCAGATTAGTTTGAGGGGATTCGACCTGTCCCGATTTGTCATCCCGAGCAGCGCGAAGGATCAGCGTGCGCACCGACGATCTGCTCTTGTAAGAAACCGTGTGCGATCCGATGTTTCGCACCGCTCAACATGACAGCATTCATTCGCCTCCAATAATCTGCGGCAATCAGCGAAATCTGCGTCGTCTGCGTCGAAAATTCAGTCCGCCTCCGTCTTCAAATCCGGAATGTGATTAAACGCAATCGCCATTCGCCCGGACTTTCTGGAGCCGAATGCGCCGCCCCAGAATAGCGTGTTGTTGCCGTACTTCACGTTGAGCTCATCAACGACGCGATCCAGTTTTTCTGTGTTGGGCTGCGTGTCAAACAGCGAGAGCGATTGCCCCACTTTCGGCGATAAACCACCGAGCACCATGCCGACTTGCATCGGTGAGCCATTCCGAACGCCACGATCTTGAAGCAACGATTCGTAGAGCGTTTGCACGGTGTTTAAGATCGTAGCGGTTCGATCTGTGGCGTCGATCCGTAAGCCCGCTTTGTGCTTCTCGCCACCGCGGAGTTTGATCGCAATCGAGATGCTGTTGGTCACATACGCGCCGTCTCGCAAACGCATCGCGGCTTTTTGTGTGAGCCGCGACAAAATCGCTTGCGCTTTGTCATGATTTCGAACGTCGGGGGCGAGCACATGTGAATGGCTGATTGAGCCTGTTTGCGTTTCGCGCTGCGCCACGTCTTCACCGCGAAGCTTTTGCCAGAACCGTTCGCCCTCAACGCCGCCCCACGCTTCACGCAGTTTTTCAACACTTGCGCCGAGTAATTCGGGCGTTGAATTGATGCCGTGATCATTGAGGCGCTGCAGCATTTTTTTGCCAATGCCGACAAACGCGCCGAGCTTCAAATCCATCAGCGCATGCGGCAAGTCAGCAAGCTCGATCACGATCAAACCGTCGGGCTTTTTCATGTCACTCGCGGTCTTGGCGAGAAACGAATTCGGCGCGATGCCAATCGAGCAGGTCACGCATTCACCGAGCTGTTTCGCCAATCGATACTTGATTTCAAGCGCCAGTTTTTCCGCTGCCGGACGCGGCTGATCGCGCCCGGTGAGGGCGATCCACATCTCATCAATCGAATTCACGCTGGCGATTGGCGCGCAAGATTCGACGACGACTTTGGCGCGCTGATGAAACTCAACGTACACACTCGGCCGCGATTCCACAAAGATGATTTCAGGACACAACCGCCGCGCGTCAGCCACGTTGGTAAGCGTTTTCACGCCGAAGCGCTTGGCCTCAACGCTCGCCGCAATCGCGCACGTCGTGTCTGCAATCATTGGCACCACCGCCACCGGTTTGCCACGCAGCTCCGGGCGCAGCTGCTGCTCAACCGAGGCAAAGTAGCTGTTGAAATCGACGTAGAGGGCGCGAAGCATGCGTCAATCGTAGCGCAGCGGCCGT
>JAAFHR010000056.1 GCA_013298455.1 Betaproteobacteria bacterium
GTTTACAGTTACAGCTGGCTTGTAACGCAGCAATGGTTGGTTGCTGGCTTGATGGCAATTCCCGCGCTTTTGATACTGGTAGTTGCCGTGCTCCCCACTCGGGCTCTGGACGCATTGATTCACCGCATGCCGCTTCCGTAGCGCGGACGCTGTTCACCATCACCGTTCGGGCTGAGCTTGTCGAAGCCTTGGTCGAGCGCCGCCAACCCTTCGACAAGCTCAGGGCGAACGGTGTGTAGCGGACTTGCCTTTGGTGGGGTGGAGAACGGTCGCCCGGATGCTCGCATCAGGATTCCCGTACTCCGCGTGCAGCGCATTTCCCCAATCCGAGTGAGTTGGTATCAATCTGCCCGGCTGCGGAGCAGCCGGGCACCGTCTGATGTAGGCGACGACCTGGCGTCGCTCGTCGCGATGCAGCGTTGTCACGAGTTGAGCGCGGCCAGGTCCGCGCCTACCAGGCTGCGCTCAATCAATCTTCGCGCCGCTGATTCTGACCAACTCCGCATACCGCACCGAATCGCGCTTGAGCAGCGCGTCAAACTCTTCGGCGCTGCTGCCGACGACGAAATAACCCGCCTCTTCAATCCGCTTATTGGTTGCTGGATCGCGCACTGCTTTTTGTAATTCGCCGCTGAGTTTGGCGACGATGTCTTTCGGGGTGCCTGCGGGTACGACCCAGCCTTGCCAGCCCATGAGTTGGTATTCGGGAAAGCCTTGTTCGCTGCTCGTTGACACATCGGGCATGGCGGGTGAGCGCACATCACTCACCATGGCAATCGCACGGAGTTTGCCCGCTTTGACTTGGGTGGCGCTCACGCTGATCGCATCGATCATGATGTCCACGCTGCCACCGAGCATGTCTTTCAGCGCGTCGGCGCTGCCTTTGTAGGGCACGTGCACGATGTTTAACTTGTTTTGGCTTTTGAAGAGCTCCAACGCGAGATGCGGTGAGCCGCCATTGCCGCCCGAGCCCATGTTGAGCTTGCCCGGATTGGCGCGAGCGTAGTCGCGAAGTTCGGTCAAATTCTTGATTGGCAATTCATTGCGGACCGTCACCACGAGCGGCAGACGCACGAGCTGCGAGAGCGGCACCAGCTCCTTCATCGGCGAAAAGCTCATCTTGGTATACATCGCCGGATTGATGCTCATCAGCGCGGCATTGGTGTGCAATAGCGTGTAGCCATCGGGCGCACTTTTGGCGACCAGTTCGCCTGCGATATTGCTGCCCGCGCCGGGCTTGTTATCAACGACGAACTGCTGCCCGGGCAATAAGGGTGTGTGAGTGGGTGAAATACATGGAGCCTCCTTGGTGTTTTGGGAATGGTAGCGGAGGCTTCGATCCAGCTCCCTCTCCCGCAGGCGGGAGAGGGTTGGGGTGAGGGTGGTGATGGAGTGCAGAGCCCGGTTGGAGTGATCTGTTATGCCACGACACCCTCATCCCCAGCCCTTCTCCCGCTTGCGGGAGAAGGGAGTCAGCGCCGCGTGAACGCACAAATCCCTTTGTATGCGAAATGCTTGCCCCCTCTCCCGCAGGCGGGAGAGGGTTGCGGTGAGGGTGGTGATGGAGTGCAGAACCCAGCTGGAGTGATCTGTTATGCCACGACACCCTCATCCCCGGCCCTTCTCCCGCCTGCAGGAGAAGGGAGTCGCGCCGCGCGAACGCCCGAATCCGTTTTGTATGCGAAATGCTTGCCCCCTCTCCCGCAGGCGGGAGAGGGTTGCGGTGAGGGTGGTGATGGACTGCAGAGCCCGCTTGGAGTGATCTGCTATGCCACGACACCCTCATCCCCAGCCCTTCTCCCGCCTGCGGGAGAAGGGAGTCAGGCTAGCTCAGCATCTCCGCCACGGCGCAAGCTACCACCTGCGTCGCTTTGCGCAGATCCTCTAGCAACAAATTCTCATCGGCTCGCTTGGCGTTTGATTCGGGCACGGTGCGCGGACCCGCGCCGTAGAGCACGACCGGAATCCCAGCTTCGCCGTACAAACGCGCATCGGTGTAGAGCGGCACGCCGCCCGCTTCGATCGGCTCTCCGAACACTCGCTCGCCGTGTTTTTGCAATGCGGCAACGAGGCGCAGGTTGCCGGGCAAGGGCTTCAGCGCGTTCGCAAGCAACAAGCGTTTGATCTCAACACGAATGCCGCTGCGGCCAACGACCGCGCCTTCGATCATCGCTCGAACCTGCGCTTCAACTTCAGCGGGATTTTCCTCGGGCACCATGCGGCGATCCATTTTCAGAATCACTCGACCGGGCACGACGTTGGTATTCGTGCCGCCCATGATTTGGCCAACGAGCATGGTCGGGGTGTTGATGCCGTCGACCTTCGATTTGATTTTTGCTAGGTCGGGCAGCTTGCCGTAGATCGCGTTCAAAATGGCATTGGCGGCTTGCAATGCGTCGTGTCCGGTTTCGGGCATCGCGCCGTGGGTTGCTGTGCCGTGCACGGTGATTTCGAATTGCAAACAGCCGTTGTGCGCGGTGACGATGTTGTAGCTAAAGCCCGCTGCCAACACGTAATCAGGCGTCGTTGCTTTTTGCTCCAGCAAGTAGCCCGGCCCGAGGATGCCGCCGAATTCTTCGTCGTAGGTCAGGTGCAATTCAATGTTGCCGTTGAGTTTCTCGCCTGCCGCTTCAGCGGCCTTGAGTGCTTCAATGGCGTAGGTGTAGCTTGCGATATCGCTTTTACTCACGGCCACGCCGCGTGCATACATGCGGCCGTCTTTGATCTCGCCGCCGTAAGGGTCAAACGACCAACCATCGCCGGGTGGAACGACGTCACCGTGGGCGTTAAGCGCAATCGTTGGCCCCGCGCCCGCGCCGAATTTTTGGCGCACGATGAGATTGGTGACCGATTGCATACCGTAGTCTCGAACGCGCGCCTCGGGCACGACGAACCGCTCAACGTGAAAGCCTTTTTTCGTCAAAAGCTCAGCGGCCTTCTCTGCGGCGGGTGCGTTGTTGCCCGGCGGTGTGTCAGAAGGCACGCGAACAATCTGCCGAAGAAATTCGATTTGCTCGGCGTGGTGTTGATCGATGTAGGTGGAGAGGGTTTGTGTGATGGACATATACAGAGGAAAGAATTCAGTGAAGTAGCGCTGGTGGTTTGGCTCCCTCTCCCGCAGGCGGGAGAGGGTTGGGGTGAGGGTGGTGATGGAGTGAAGAGCCCGGCTGGAGCGACCTGTTATGCCGCGACACCCTCATCCCCAGCCCTTCTCCCGCCCGCGGGAGAAGGGCGTTTCTGTCGTGCGAAAGTTACAACTAGCTGCGATCGACCCGCTGCGCCTTGTCAGCAAAAAAGCTCGGCGGTTGGTAGTGTTCGAAGAAATGTAGCAGTGTGGCGGTGGCGATTTCGGCGTCTTCGGCGGTCATCGTTTCAGACGGATGATGCGAGATACCGCCATTGCCGCAGCGCACGAAGAGCATGGCGATGGGGCACACTTTTGGGAATTCCATTGCGTCGTGGCCCGCGCCGCTCGGCAGGTAGCGCGGTGCGATCCCTTGCGCGGCAATTGCGTCGGCGAATTGCTTTTGTAGCGCGTCGTCGCAGGGTGCGGCGTTTAATTCGAAAAAGGGCTGGGCGTCTACCTTCACGTTTCGCCGCTCAGCGATCAAGGTGAATTCAGTACGTATCTGCTTTATCGCTGAATGCCTTACGGAATCTGAACCAGATCGCACATCAACACTAAACTCGACATCCTGCGGAATCACGTTGATCGCGCCAGGCAGACAGGCGATGCGGCCAACAGTTCCTACGAGGTTTTCGTTGTCTCGACAGTAGCGCTCAACGTAGAGCACCATTTCGCTGGCCGCCGTGAGGGCGTCTTGTCGCTTGGTCATTGCAACGGTGCCGGCGTGACCGGCGAGCCCCGTCACTTTCACATTCATTCGCGTGGCCCCAGCAATCGCGGTGACCACGCCGACGGCCAAGCCTTCATCAAGGAGCGTTGGCCCTTGCTCGATATGCGATTCCACAAACGCGACCACCTCACCATGCCCATCGCCCCGGCGATCCAAGGATTGCCAAGCATCAGCATCGCCGCCAAACTGATTGATCGCGTCGCGCATGGTGATGCCGTTCGCATCTTTTTTCTCAAGCCACGCCGGATCGAAGTTGCCCGCCATCGCTTTGCTGCCGATGAGAGTCACGCCAAATCGAACGCCCTCCTCATCGCCAAAGCCCACAATTTCGAGCGTGTAGGGCAAGCGCTTGCCTTGCCGATTCAATTCTTTCACGCAAGCAATCGGCGATAGGATGCCAAACAAGCCATCGTACTTTCCAGCGTTTCGCACGCTATCTTGATGCGACCCAGTCATCACCACCGGCGCAAACGGGACGCCCGCTTCGTAGCGCCCAACGATATTGCCCATCACGTCGTAATCGGCCGTCATGCCCGCTTCGCGCATCAAGCCGATCAAGTAGTCACCCGCTTGGCGATGCTCTTTCGAAAGATACGTTCGCGTGATGCGCGGCGCGTCTTCGGTGAAGGTAGCGAGCACTTCGGCTTGTTTGAGGATTTCAGTTCCGAAGCGCATTTCGTCATTCGTCATTGGTCATTCGTCCTGCTGTGCGGATGCACCGCGCGCCAATGTCGCGCAATGTCGATTCTTCGCGGCACCCACACACGATCATGCTTTTCAATGTGATCGAGAAACCGAATCAGACCTGCCATCCGACCGGGGCGACCTAGCAAGCGGCAATGCATGCCGATGCTCATCATCTTTGGCGCGTCTTCGCCCTCGGCGTAGAGCACATCAAACGTGTCTCGCAGGTAATGAAAGAAATGATCTGCCGTGTTGAACCCTTGCGGTGCGGCAAATCGCATGTCGTTGCAATCGAGCGTGTAGGGCACGATGAGCTGCTGCACGGTTTCGCCGTTTGATTTTTCGACAGGCATGTAAAACGGCAAATCATCGCCGTAGTAATCGCTGTCGTACTCGTAGCCGCCATGATCGGCCACGAGACGATGCGTATTCGGGCTATCGCGCCCGGTGTACCAGCCGTAGGGCCACTGCCCGCCGGTCAGTTTGCGAATGATGTCAGTGCCCTTGGCGATGTGTTCGCGCTCAGTCGCTTCATCCATGTGTTGATGATGAATCCAGCGATAACCGTGGCACGCAATTTCATGACCGAGCTCGCAAAACGCGGCCGTGAGCTCGGGATGCCGCTCCAGCGCCATCGACACGCCAAACACCGTGAGCGGCAAATTGCGTTTCGCGAATTCGCGCAAGATGCGCCACACGCCAGCGCGCGAGCCGTATTCGTAGATCGATTCCATCGACATGTGCCGCGCTTCGAACGACGCTGCGCCAATGATTTCCGAGAGAAACTGTTCGCTGCCTTTATCGCCGTGAAGCACGCAGTTTTCAGCACCCTCTTCGTAGTTGAGCACGAATTGCACCGCGACCTTGGCGCGCATCGGCCATTTCGCGTGGGGCAGATTTCGGCCGTAGCCGATGAGATCGCGGGGGTAAGTTGAGGCGGGTTGCACGGTGGATATTTTTGTAGGGTTGCGTGTGATTTATTTTTTGACGCAGATTGCGCTGATTACGCGGATTTAGGCAGATTATGGGTTGCTCAGCGGAGGTGCGTTGCGTGATCGGAAAATGGCATCCGTTGGGCGTTGATTTTGATAGTTTAACGACGAAATCGCGCTTGAACCCGCTACGGATTGAGCGTCTACTGCATTCGGGTCATAAGACGTCGGCGCTTGCCGTTGCCGTGGCTAGAAACTAAGATTGCAAAACGATGCCATTCACTCTCTCTCAGCTAAATTCCCTCGCACCCGATGACTTTTCGTCCGCGTTTGGTCAGGTTTATGAACACTCGCCGTGGATTGCACGGCGCGCGTTGGCCATGAAGCCGCTGCACGGATTTGGCTCGCGCCCGCAGGTGCATGCGGCGTTGGTTGCGGTGGTGCAATCGGCTAGCGATACGGAAAAACTGACGCTCCTGAACGCCCATCCCGAACTCGCGGGCAAGGAAGCAGCCGCTGGAGCTCTAACGGCCGCGTCAACGGCAGAGCAGGCGAGCGCCGGGTTGACGTCGATGACCGCTGATGACGTTTCGCAGCTTCGTGCGCTGAACGCCGCGTACCGTGAAAAATTTGGTTTTCCATTCATCATCGCTGTTCGAAACAACACGCAAAGCGCCATTTTCGGCGCTGTGAAATCGCGCATGTTCAATTCGAAATCGATGGAGATGAACAACGCGCTGATGCAAGTCGGTGAAATCGCACGACTGCGTTTGATGGATTTAATCTCGGAGTGATGATGGGCAAACTTTCAACGCACGTACTCGACACAATGCACGGCGGCCCTGCGGCGGGCGTCGCCATTGAGCTCTATTCAATGCACGGAGCCACGCCGTCGCTCATTCTCAAAACCATCACCAACGCCGATGGCCGCACCGACGCGCCGCTACTCAAAGACGCCGAAGTCAAGCGCGGCAAATACCGTTTGGTGTTTCACGCGGGCGATTATTTCCGAGCCAGAGGCACAGCGCTTCCCGATCCATCATTCGTTGATGTCGTAACGATTGATTTCGGCATCGCTGAAGACGGCGGGAGCTATCACGTACCGCTCGTGTGCTCGCCGTGGACGTATTCGACTTATCGCGGCAGTTGAGCGGACGGTTGTAGGAGCGGCTTGCCGCGAATGTAGGCATCCTCTCCACGCTCGCCAAACCTATCCCGTAACCCTTCGCGGCAAGCCGCTCCTACAGATTCAAAGCAATGGAATCCTACGTTTTTGAATGGCTCAACTTGCTCCTTCGATGGCTCCACGTCATCGTTGGCATCGCTTGGATTGGTGCTTCGTTTTACTTTGTCTGGCTCGACAATTCGCTCGTCAAACCGACTGATCCAGCGCTGAAAGACAAGGGCGTTGACGGTGAGCTCTGGGCGGTGCACGGCGGCGGTTTTTACAACCCGCAGAAGTACATGGTGGCGCCGAAAGCGCTGCCAGAGCATTTGCATTGGTTCTACTGGGAGAGCTACTGGACGTGGATGAGCGGCTTTGCGCTGTTTGTCACGCTGTATCTGTTTAACGCGCAAACGTTTTTGATCGACAAGAACGTGTTCGCGTGGGGCTCGTCAGCCAAGGCGATCATCGCATCGCTCGTGTATTTGGTGATGGGCTGGGTGGTGTACGACGCGATTTGTCGGCTCTTCGGGCAACGCAAAAACGGCGATTTAATCGTGGGCGTTTTGGTGCTGCTCTACGTGATTGCTGCGACGTATATCGCTTGTCATTTATTCGCGGGGCGAGCGGCGTTTTTACTCACCGGTGCAATGCTCGCGACTGCGATGAGTGCCAACGTATTGATGGTGATCATTCCGGGGCAAAAGAAAACGATTGCGGCGATGAAATCAGGGCAAACGCCTGACCCGCTGCATCCGATGCGAGCCAAACAGCGCAGCGTTCACAACACGTATTTCACATTGCCCGTGCTCTTCGCGATGCTCTCAAACCACTACAGTTTTGCTTACAGCGCGCCTTACAACTGGTTGGTTCTGGTGCTCATCATGCTTGCTGGTGCGCTGATTCGACAGTTTTTTGTGCTGAAACACAAAGGGCGTTGGGAATACCAATATTGGATCGCTGCGGCAGCGATTTTGCTGGGGGTTGCTGTGTGGCTAGCGCCCGCATCGAACAAGCCATCCGGTGCGGTGGCTGTGCCGCAAATCGCGGAAATTCAGAGCATCGTTGAAGCGCGCTGCGCGATGTGTCACAACGCCAATATGCAGATGAAAAACGTGGCACTGCACACGCCAGAATTGCTACAGAAACACGCGCAGCAGATCTATCAACAGGTCGTTGTCACACGAGCTATGCCAATGAACAATATGACGCAGATCACCGAGGAAGAGCGTTCGAAGATTGGGGCTTGGGTGAAGGCGGGGGCCAAGTAGCTTTTGCCGTTACGTAATAGAAGCCAATCACGACCAACCCAATTCGCACCATAGCTCATATTGGGGCACTTTTCGGGTCGTTGTCATGTTGAGCGGAGTGAAACATCTGTGTGGGTACTTTCCTGTTGGCCCGGACGATCTCTGTATGCCTACTGATCCTTCGCTCTGCTCAGGATGACAACACTCATTCCTGACTCATGTTGAAAATTGAGGTGACGATTTCGAGCGCGTCGCACGCGCCGCAACTAAAGTGTTCTGAAGCAACATCGTAATCGTCATCGGTCCCACACCACCGGGCACTGGCGTGATGTAGCTCGCCACCGCTGCTACGCCGTCGTAATCCACATCGCCGACGAGCTTGCCGCCCTCGGCTTCTGGCAAACGATTGATTCCAACATCGAGCACCACCGCACCGGGCTTGACCATGTCGGCGGTCACAAAGCGCGGCCGACCGACGGCGGCGACGAGCACATCGGCTTGCCGCGTGATCGCGCCCAAATCTTTAGTGCCAGAGTGACAAATCGTTACCGTCGCGTTGGCGTGCAGCAGCAACATCGCCATCGGTTTACCCACCAAATTACTGCGCCCGATCACGACTGCGTGTTTGCCGCGCAAATCCTTCATGCCAATATCGGCAAGCATTTCCATGCAGCCCGACGGCGTACAAGAGACAAATTTCGGCTCGCCAATCATCAACGCACCGGCGCTGTCGGGATGCAAACCGTCCACGTCTTTGTCGGGCGAAATCGTTGCGATCACGGTTTCTTCGCTGATGTGTTTGGGCACGGGAAACTGCACCAAGATGCCGTGAATCGTTGCGTCGTTATTGAGCGATTTAACGAGCGCGAGCAGATCCGCTTCGCTCGTTTCAGCGGGCAATTTGTGCATGACGCTGTGCATGCCAACCTTAGCGCAAGCCGCGACCTTATTGCGAACGTAAACCTGCGATGCGGGATCTTCGCCAACGAGCACGACAGCAAGGCCGGGCGTAATGCCCTGCGCTTTCAATGCTGCAACTTCGGTGGCGATACGCTCACGAACTTTGGTGGAGAGGACGTTACCGTCGATGCGGATGGCGGTCATGGGATTCCTTTTTTCTTTGACGCAGATTACGCTGACTTCGCGGATTGCCGCAGATTATTTGATTCAACTACCGAAAGCTTCTTGCGGCGGGCCACCACGCAGCACTTGCCCCAAAAAGGGCGGTCGGCTCTCGCTAACAAGCCAAGCCGGCTGCCCACACACGTTTGACTGAACGCAGAGGCTAATCTGCGTCAATCCGCGAAATCAGCGTAATCTGCGTCAAAAAATCGCCGTGCTTAAGTTGATTCTGTCGGCTCGGGTTTGGCCTCCGCATCGGCAGCTGAGGGCGCTGGCGAATCGACCGCGACCGCCCCAATCAAAACCGGAGGAGGTGGTGGATCGGGCACGTACGGATACACCGTCGCTTCGGTAACAACCCAATGCACTTTCGCATCATGTGGCTCATGCGGCAGTTCATCAGAAATTTGCGTTTCGAAGCACACGCCGATGCGGGCACAGTTGTCGGCAATTTTCGCGGACAAACGGTCGTAGTAACCACCGCCTTGCCCGAGGCGGGACAAGCCTTTGGTGAATGAAAGCCCCGGGTAAATCACACAATCAAGCGTGATCGGTTCGATGGGCGCAGAACGAGTGACATCGGGCGCGCGAATGCCGTGTTTGTGCGGAATCAGCGCGTCTAGATGTTTGATTCGCCACAGCGTCATCAAGCCCGGCACGGTCGTCATCTTTGGATACGCCACGGCTTTGCCGCGCTTCATCAGCTCTTTCGCAAGCTCATCGGTGGCGACTTCGCTGCCGTAGTTTGCGTAGAGCAGCACCGTCTTTGCGCGATGCACGTCGGGGTGCTGAAGCAATCGCTCGATGATGCGACGAACGCCCGCGTTTCGCTCTTTCTCGGAGAGCGCATCACGCTTCTCGCGCATCGTTGCCCGGAGCGCAGGCTTCACTGGTGAAATTGGTTGCGCGGCATCGACGATATCGTTTTGCAGCGGCGGCACTTCACCCATTTCAACGGGCATCACTTCGGGCTCGGGCTCTAGCACGGGGGCCAACCTATAATCGTTTTCCTGTTCCATCTCGCTATTTTCGCCTATGAACGCGCTGGTTGAAGTCTCCCCCTACGTGAATCGCCGCGAACGACTGTTTGCAGCCATTGGCGACCATATTGCGATTTTGCCAACTGCCGCCGAAGTGTCACGAAATCGTGACACGGATTACCTGTATCGGCACGACAGTTACTTCTACTACCTCACCGGATTCAAAGAACCAGAAGCGGTCTTGGTGATGCTCGGTGGCAGCGAGAAAAAAGCGATTTTGTTTTGTCGCGAAAAAAATCTAGAGCGCGAGATTTGGGATGGCTATCGCTACGGCCCCGATTCCGCTCGCGAGATTTTTCAGTTCGATGAAGCCCATCCGATTGAGAAATTCAAAGAGATGTTGCCCGCCCTGATGAGCAATCGAGATGCCGTGTACAGCCCAGTGGGGATGAGCGCTGAGTGGGACGCAACCATTGCCGACGGTATTCGCTCCGTCAGGAATTTAGCGCGCACTGGCGTGGGTGCCCCCTCGTCTGTGGTGGATGTTCACTCGGTGATTGACGACATGCGGCTCATTAAAGATGCGCATGAACTCGCCATCATGCGGCGCGCGGCAGAGATTTCGTCAATCGCTCACGCGCGTGCGATGCGAACGGCACGTCCGGGGCAATTCGAATACGAAGTTGAAGCCGAATTGATGCACGAATTCATCAAGAACGGCTCACGGGCGCCAGCTTACAGCCACATCGTCGCGAGTGGCCCCAACGCCTGCGTTTTGCACTACAACGAATCAAATCGCCAAATGAAGGACGGCGATTTACTTTTGATTGATGCGGGCTGTGAATACGAGGGCTACGCGAGCGACATCACACGTACCTTTCCGGTGAATGGCAAATTCACTGGCGCTCAGAAAGATGTGTACGAGGCCGTTTTGAAGGCGCAATACGCTTGCATGGACGTATTGAAACCCGGCGTGCCGTTTCACAAATATCATGACGTCGCCAAGGAATCGCTCGCTCAATCGATGCTCGATCTGGGCTTGCTCAAAGGCTCGCTGGCGCAGGTGCTCGAAGAAAAAACGTACATGAAGTTTTACATGCACCGCGCCGGTCATTGGATCGGTATGGATGTGCATGATGCGGGCGCGTACCGCATCAAAGGCGAATCGCAAACGCTTCGCGCCGGGATGGTCGTGACCAACGAGCCCGGGCTCTACATTCGCCCCGATGCAGATGTGCCAGAGCACTTCTGGAACATCGGCGTGCGCATCGAAGATGATGTGCTCATCACCGCCACGGGCAATGACAACTTGACGATCAAAACGCCAAAAACAGTGGCCGAGGTTGAGGCGGCTTGCGCTCGTTAACGCTAGGTGTAGGAGTGGTTCCACCGCGATCAGCCTCCGTTGACGCTGCAAATCGAGGCGCGCTGCTCGGCGCCGATTAAATCTGCGCCTCCTTAAGACTTTTTAGCCACCGATTTCACCGATTGCACAGATGAACGCCAACGCTCCCATGAAAAATCTGTGCAATCCGTGAAATCTTTGGCAAAAAGCTACTGACCCCATGAAAACAATCATCATTGGTGGCGGTCCGGTGGGGCTTGCGGCTGCGCTCGCACTCAACAAACGTGGCGTGGCTGATGACATTTCGATCATCGAGGCCACACCACGCGGCGCCGAAAAATTCTCTGATCGCAACATCGCGTTATCCGCCGCTTCGTGGCGATTTTTGTCGCGCATTGGCGTGAACGTGTCAGCGGAGCAACGCGCTTCGATTGAAACGGTTGAAATCACACAGCGCGGTGCGTTTGGGCTATTGAGCCTTGATAGCCGTGACATCGGCGCGAGCGAGCTCGGTGCGGCAACGCC
>JAAFHR010000057.1 GCA_013298455.1 Betaproteobacteria bacterium
TGATCACACATCGAACACATCGAGGGAACCGCATGTTTTTTACGCAACTCATTCCGGCCGCAGCGCGCCTTGGCCTTTGTGCGGTGCGCCTGTTTGCGCTCGCGGGTTCCCTGATGGCGCTGGGCGTACACGCGGTGTCAGGCGACTTGGATTTGAGCTACTCGGTCGACGGTAAAGCGTCGATCCTGATGGGTAGCTTCGCGGGCGGACGGGTGTCCACTACGCGCTCGGTACTCACTGCGGATCAAAAGTTAGTGATCGCAGGCGAATGCACAACCGGCGGCAACACGACGTTTTGTTTGACTCGGTTTAACAGCAACGGCACGCCCGATAGCACCTTCGGTAGCAGCGGTTTGGCCTCCGGGCCTAGCGCGCAGCTCAACCTCACCAACGTCACAGGCCTTGCAATCGATCCTCGGAATCAGGCGCTGGTAGTGGGCGGCGAATGCAAGCCCGTCGGCGCGGCTAACAAGACGTTTTGTATCGCGCGCTTCACTCAGGGTGGTGCGTTCGACATTTCATACGGCGCACCGGGCGGCAATGCCACGTCGTTTTCTTTTGGCGATGTGAAAAATGGTCGCCTTCGTGTGGGTGCTGACGGAAAAATTCGGATGGCCGCTGGCTGTCCGCGTGGCCCGTCGGCGGCGAATCTGGATATGTGCGTCCTTGCGCTCAACGCCGACGGTTCACCCGATACGGCGTTCACTCGCTCTTCACTGCACTATTTGGCTGTGCCGCAGATTGAAACCGAGCGCGTGGAGAGTGCGGCCGACCTTGAATTCTTAGCCGACGGACGATTGTTTTACGTGGGCTCGTGCCTGAAACGACCTAGCACGACCGTCTACAGCTACATCTGCTACGGCAGCGTCAATCCCGATGGCACCCAAGCAACGGGGCGCGGCAGCTTCTATGCGTCTGACTATGATGACTACCCGTCGCAAGTGCTGCGCTCAGCCGACGGCACACTGCTGATCGCAGGCCAGAGCATCATCACTGCAAACGCAACCAATGCTGAGATGCTGACGCGAATTGTTTACAGCGCGGCTACCGGTGCAGCGCTCGACGCTAGTTTTAACCCTGGTGGCGTGCGAGCCGGTGCGCTTGTTGGCACCTTCGTCACCTCGATTCATCCGGGCTCGCTGGGCTTCACGTTGGCGGCCAATCAAGAGATTTACCAAACGATAGTGACCCACGGCCCAAGCGGCGGGGCGGGTCCGTTCAATGCCCGCGTTGTAGTGCGCACCAGCGATGGCAGCACACGCGCCACTTGGGGCGGCACCGCCAATGCCAGCTATGACTTGAGCTACGAAAACATTTTGCTCGATGACGCCGGGCGTGTGTTGCTGAGCGGTCGCTCAAACTATCTCAACACCAGCGGCACCATCAACTTTGCGCGCCTACAAAATGAAAGCGCTGCTGGATTCGCGTGCAGCATGGATCTGGATGGCGATGGTAAAGTGCTCGGAACGACCGATGGCGTGTTGCTCGCACGAGCCATGCTGGGCTTAAAAGGCACCGCGCTCACCACAAACGCCATTGGCGCGGGCGCGACCCGAGTCGATGCCGCAGCGATCATTGCGTTTTTAGTCAATCGCTGCAAGATGGTCTTGAACTAGTGTGGTGTTGCGTTCTTGATGCGACATAAAAACGCGTCTTTTCCGCCGACTCGTCGTTGCAAATGCTCGCAATAGCCAGCTATTGCTGCGCTTTGCGCCTAGATTCGACGAAAATCCATCGTTTTTATTAGTCGCATCAATTCCGCAACACTACACTAGCGGATTGCGGCAAGCGAGCCCGACGTAAGGGGCAGGGAGCGGCGAAAGCGAGAGCGTTTCGCCGCTCAGCTCAATTACTTCTTTTTCTTGGCTGCTGATTTGGCTTTGGAGGCTTGCGATTTCGCCTTGGTGGCGGCCTTGGCTTTGGCTTGCTTTTTCTCGCTCTTGACTTGGGTGTTGGTCTTTGCTTCGACCGGGGCACTGATCAGTGCGAGTGGCGCGGCAAATACGGCGGCGCTAGCGACGAGTGTGAGTAGTTTTTTCATTGAGATGTCTAAATAGAAGTTTTACAACCGAGCGACGATGCCCGTTTAAAAATTCTATTAGGTTGCGACTCACTGTTCGCAAGCCTGTTTCAGACGCTACGAGCCTCGCTTAGTCACCACTAGGCTTCGAGCGCGAACCGCTCCAACAGAATCTTTCGGTCCACGCCGCGAAGTAGGTCTCGAATGAGCTCCACGCTCTTGGGCATGTCGAGTGGAGCGGAGTGCATTGAACCGCTGGCGCCTTCGATCAACGGCGTGACGTTAAATGAGCATACGTTGTCCCACACAGCGTCTTTGTTGGCGAGTCCGCTGCGGCCAAGGCGGCGCGTGCCGAAATGCTTGAGGCCAGCGCTCGCCGCTAACGTTTGATCCAAACCAGAATGCAAGGCAGAGATTCGGTAGCAGAGGTTCGCCATCAGCGAGCCGTCGCTTTGTTCGGGTTGGTCGTTTTGAAACAGGTCGTTGTCAACGTCTGCAGCCACCATCACCAACTGATGCACGAGGGTCACGAGCTGCGGACTATTGAGTTTCCGGGCGGCGATCGCGAGCGCCTTTTGCACCACGTAATTGCCCATGCTGTGCGCGATCACTGAGACCTTGGCCTTACAAATATCCTGCTGCTTCTGCGTTTCGAGCGTGCCACGGCGCACACTTGAAACGGCGGCGGCGCGCTGCATCGCCAGCAGGTGTTCGTGCAACCGAACGAACACATCGGCGAGCTGCGGCGCCGAGGCGCGGGCGTCTTCTCGATCCGAGAGATAGGCCGCCACCGAACCATCAGAGGGCCAAGTAAACAGCACGGGAATGCCCAACGAGCTGCGTTTGCTGAACAAGTCAGCGCGTAGCTTGCCGTAGCGCGTGGCGGCGTCTTGCCATGAATTGTTGTAGCCGTGAACGAATAAGCTCACATGCCGTTGGTCTTCGTTAGAGTCTTGATCGATCTCGGGAAACTGCTGCGCTTCGGTGAGTAGCGTTCGGCGGAAGTCGTCAAAACTGACTTCATTCCACAAGGCAAAGGTGGCGAGCGCAGCGCCATTCTTTTCACTCACGAAGTAATGCGTGGTCCGCAAATCCTGCTCGCCGGAGAGCCCGTCGGACTTCACCGCACGGTTGGTAATCATGTAGGCGTTGGGCATGGCGAGCTCCTTCTGGTGACCCCGACACAAGCGGGTTCAGCCGCACAATAATCCATCAAAGCGAGCGATGCAAGGGCTGAAGCGACCTACGGCAGCCGCCCCAGCAAAAACGAAAGCGCGGGCATCCAGCGCCCCGAAATTCAGCGCTGCTAGGCTAGATCCGACACCACAACCGTATTGCGGCCCTGACGCTTTGCACGATACAGCGCATCGTCGGCGCGCTCTATCAACGTATCAGCGCTGAGCGCTGCGCCAAGCGGCTCGCAGCTTGCCACCCCTACGCTCAACGTGATGTCCGAAACGTCTGCACTTCCGTCAAGCGCGTTGAGGCCAAACACCGCTTGCATCAGCTCCCGCGCCACGTGCAATGCGCCCGCCGCATCGGTATGCGGCAGTACGATCGCAAACTCTTCGCCGCCGTAGCGCGCCACGTAGTCGCCCGGCCGCTTAAGCGCGCCGCGCATCGTGGCGGCAACGTTACGCAAGCACTCGTCGCCCGCGCGATGTCCGAAGCAATCATTGATGCGTTTGAAATGATCGATATCGATCATCAAGAGCGATATCGGTGTGCGCTCACGCTGCGCGCGTCGCACATCGCGCAGAAACTGTTCATCGAAGTGGCCGCGATTAAACACACCCGTGAGCGCGTCATACACCGAGCGCTCAGCGAGCGCGTTGTGGGCAAGCGCAATCTGTCGGTATAGATTCGAGCTCTGCCACGCTAAAACCCCCAGAAGCGCAGACGACGAGAGCATGCTCAAGCAGCGCGCTGCATACCAACCCAAGCTGTATCTTGCTGTGGCCGCGAGCGTAAGCATCACGTCCGCTAAATTCGCCAGAACCGCCACAGCAAGCCACGCACTCAACGCATCACGTAGCCGTGTAATCCGAACACAGGCGACCAGCACCAAAACGTTGAGAAGCACGACGACGACCGACACTGGGGAATGCGCCAAGCGGGTGTAGCTTGCGCCATCGATGAGCGGCGGCAGTCGCCCGCCGTCTGCCACTGCGAGATACGCTAGCAACGCTGCAATCAATGGTGCAGCGATGATCGCCATCGCGCCGATCTGTGTCTGTCGTCGAGGTGAATACTGCTTGCCTTTACGTTGGCGCACTAAAAGCGCCCACAACACCCAGAGCACGTAGCCGCCGTGCCATAGCACCCACAACCAGACCGCACTTTGCGGGCTCGCCCCCAGCAACCCGGTTGCTGAAAAAACGCCAGGAAACACCAAAATTTGTACGGCGGCCATGACTGCAACAAACAGGGATGCGCCTGAAAGCGCCGCCAAAAACGGCTCGTTGGTGGCGCGAAAGTGAGTAAACAGCAAATAGGCAGTGAGGTTTTCTGTGATGAAAACTGCCGTCGCGAACATCGGTAAAAACGGCTTGACCTCACCGAGGGGCATGGCCGAATTGGGCAACAAAACCAAGGTGGCCACAACAATGAGCGCCGCAGCGCCAGCCGCTGCTACGAGCGCTGCACGGTTGGGCGATTCGGTGGTGAGTTGATGGTGTGCGTTCAAAATTGTGTTGGAGCGCGTGGCGCGAAGTGTACGTGCTCTGCTCGCTGATTACGGCACACAGATGACGGCGATCGCACCTCCCAAAGCGAAGCACGAGCGGCGACCGACGCGATGCGCGGCCACATTTCTATGAGCGAATCATTTCTACGCTTAGCTAATCTGCGCGAGCCACAGTGCAGGCTGCAAAGTCCGGACGATGGCATTGGCGAAGCAGATTGTGTCGAGCACTGTGCTGATCCGTATCCCGGTACCTTCGCTTGACACGACGGAATTCAAGGGCATACCATGCGCCGCACACACCGTAAGTGTGGCGTAAGAAACATACCAAACATAAGGAGACACATGATGAATCGATTTTTATCGAAACAGCTGATTGGCGCCCTTGTTGTAGCCGGCGCGCTGTCCGCTTTTCCTGCGGCGGCACAACCGGCGGTGCCGGGACTGACGCACACACCCGTGCTAACCAAATTGGATAGCCCATGGGACATGGCATTCCTACCCAATGGAACCATGTTTTTCACGGAGAAGTGCAATGGTTTGTCGGTGCGACAAGCCAATGGCACGGTGGTGAAGCTCTTGGGAATGAAGGATTCCAAAGGTTACGCATCGACTGCCAACGATTTGTTTTGCGAAGGACAAGCGGGGATGAGCGGACTGGCCGTTGATCCCAACTACGCGAGCAATCGCTTTATCTACGTTTTTTCAGCCTCGAGTTTGACGGCGCCGGGCAGCAATCGAGTGATGCGATTAAAGGTCAACGACAGCGCGACAGCAGTGTCTGATCGCACCGACATCGTGACTGATATTCCCTACAAACCGAAGTCGAGTGATCATCCGTTTGGTGGCCCCGGCGCGCACAACGGAGGCCGCGTTCGCTTTAGTCCTGGCGACGGTTTTCTCTACGTGACCTCGGGTGACACACACAACGGCGTGGTGCCACAAAGCCCCACGCTGATGGGCGGCAAAGTGCTCAGAATTGATCGCGATGGCAAGGCCGCGCCCGGTAACGGCGCGCCAGCGGGCTTCGATCCACGTGTCTACACCTACGGTCATCGCAATCCTCAAGGCATTGCGTTTAGACCCGGCACGAATCAGCCCTACACCGCTGAGAACGGCCCGTGGCACAGCGATGAAGTGACGGCACTGGTACCCGGTGGTAATGCAGGTTGGGATCCTCGTCCCAACGTGGGCGGCCGAGGCGCTTGCCCCGATAACTACTGCGGCTACAGCCCCAATCAAATGGGTGCGATGGACCCGAAAGAGCGTGCTGCGTTTATGCCGATGACCGATCTGAAAACCTATCCCAACGCGATGAAACCCGCTTGGAATAACGATGGTTTATCGCAAGGCATGTTCTGCGGGGAATTTTTGCGCGGTCCACAATGGAAAGCGTGGAATGGTCGGATGATCATTGGTTTGGCCGGCATTGGCATTCATGGAACGCCGGTTGGCAACCGGCTTGATGTGCTCGACATCGCAGCCGACGGTTTGTCTGCGACACGAACGACCGTCAATCTACCCATGCCCGCTGCGCGCTTTCGCTCGCTCGTGCAGGGACCGGATGGCAATCTCTACGTTGCTACTGACGAGGGTTCGATCTCTCGGCTGACCCCCAACTAAGTCACGACGGTTCGTCGTTGCATCCGTCACGCGCAGGCGGCCTTCGGGTCGCCTGCACTACTTCGGGAAACTTACATGAAGAAACTTATCCTTTGCCTCACCGCAATGTGCGTATGGCTGCCCACTAGCAGTGCTTTTGCGCAAGACGACGACGAGCTCTACAAAACTAAAAACTGTTTCGCCTGCCACCGCATTGATCGACACTACCACGCGCCTACCTTCAAAAGCATCGCCGCCAAATACGCCGATGAGAAGGGTGCCGACGTCAAGCTCGTGAAGAAAATTCTCGAGGGCGGTTCCGGCGTTTGGGGGCCCGCGCCCATGCCGCCGCAACCGCAGGTGACAGAGGCCGAAGCATTGCGTTTGGCACGGTGGATATTGCAGATCAAGTGAGCGTTGTGCCCGCGAACCGAACGGTTCATGCCCGTTTCGCGACAAACGGCACGCTGAGTCGGTTGATCGACGAATTGGCCCATTGCCCCACACGCTGCAACTCACCGCGCCATTGCCCACCCGCGATCTGACCGCGTAGCGCCCAACGCGTTGATACTTCGTTCCATCCGATAGCGAGCGATGTACCGCGAAGATGCGCCCACGGCGTTTCACCGCGATCCGGCGTGGGATCGAGTATTTGAATGCGCTGCGTCAGCTCAATGGTTAGCCCGTTGGCGGGGTGTGGCATCGCCGTTTCGATACGCCAGCGTCCGGCCACCGGTGCAGGAATCACCCACAGCATCATCTTGTGTTCGCGATTCGTGCCGTACGGTTTTTCGGGCGAACGCACGACGAGCGTTTCATCGGGCTGCCAGTCGCCCATGTCCCATTCATGCGAAACGACACGCGTGCCAGGCCGCATCTGCGCCAGAAGCATGGGTCGGAGCTTCATGTTGAATTCAGGGAGCAAGTAGAGCGTCACCACCGAAGGCTCGGCAAACGCCAAGCTGAACAAGTCTTTTTCTAGAAATTTTGTACGTGACGCCACACCCGCTCTCTGCGCCCTGGCTCTGCTCTCGCGAATCAACGCCGGATCAATTTCGTATCCGACCGCGCGTGCGCCAAATTCGGTAGCGGCGGCAATCACGATCCGACCATCGCCCGAGCCCAGATCCCAGAGCACATCACTGGATTTGATCTCCGCCATCTGCAGCATGCGCCGCACCACTCGCGGCGGCGTTTGTACGTAGGGCACCTCTTCAATCGGCAAAGCGGGCGCCGCATCTTGCGCCCCTGCAAAACGACTGGCGGACACGCTAGCGAGCGCTGCCAAGACGAGCCGCCGTCGTTGGCTATCCATCACGGCTGCCCGAAGAAATCGAGGCGAATTGAGCTCGATTGCCACGCTCTGCGTTGAATGAACGACATCGCGATCATGGCCGCAAGTTCTCGCTGTACACGCTTAGTAAACAAGTGATGCGCGTGGGCTGTTCACCGGGGCGCAATCGAGATTGAGAATCCACCAATCGATCATTGAGCCGATCAATGATCGCGTGGCCCTCGCCGTCGGCGAACGCTTGCATCTGTGCAATCGCGGTGGGTGTTGTGGCCAACGAATAGGAAATGTACGTGCGATGAATTCGCTTTTGCGACAACACGTTTTCGACGACGGCTGCGGTTGCGTCGTGAGAGATCATGGCCAGCATACCGATACTGTCGGCGAGCGCTGGATTTCGGAGCAGAAATGTGACGTCCATGAACACGCGACCATCGGGAAGCCGCTCCGCCATCTGGTTGCCCAAAAGGCCTTCGAGCAACTCGTTGGCGTTGGCGCCGGTACCAAGCGTTTCTTGCACCAAATCCTCAAAGGTCGCATCGCTACTTCCCGGTGGTCGATCGGCTACCAGCCAGAGGGGCTTTCGCTTGCCGAGCGCGTCGAGATACGTTTTGCTGGAGCCCCATTGATTGCCCAATTGGATCAACGCGGAGGGCTCAGGGGCGTGCCAAGCCATCCCAGTTTCGCGCAGCCTACGAACATCTTTACGGTGAACGCCAGTTTGGGCGGCCACCTTGGCGTCTGAGGCGGGACGTCCGCCCTCAGTGAAATGCGTTTGCGCCACGTCGACATAGACCGCTTTCAGAATTTCGACAAATTCTTGTAGCGGCAAACCGACATGAATCATGACCCGCACGATCGGTCTGAGCATGCGCGCCAAACCCGCCTGCGCCGCCTGTTTGATGTTGCTGTTTTCCAAGGTGTTCCTCCGTTGGCATCGACTTTTGCGAAATTATCGCAGTCTCGCGCGAATCAACGAGGAAGTCACTTTTTTTGCAAAAACGTTAAAGAAGTTACGTTTTTGCTTTACAAAGCATTAATCTCATATTTATAATATTTTCACTTAATTGAGATATTTTCTCAATAAGTTCTTTTCAAATATAGAGGTTTTTATGCATCAAATTCTGAAAATCACTTCGCTACTTGCGTTCGCTGTGTGCTGCGCAACGGCGACCGCACAATCATCTACCAACTGCAGCGGCAGCGTTAGCAGCACGGTCATCACCAGCGGATCAGCGTCCGCCACGATGAGCTGTGTCAATGGAGTCACGACGTCAAGCAGTTCCGCCACCGGTAACGCTTCGGTGTCAACTTCGCCGAATGGCGCGGCGGGAGGCACGCTACCCGCCGGCTCACCGCAGCCCGCACCCGGCAGCACGCTTTTTAACCCCACCACCGGCGGATTCACGAGCCTCGTCTCGCGTCGATTTTGCTTCACGATCAACGGCGTGACCCGTTGTATCGGAGGCTAGAAGACTCCACGAAATCGGTCTCGGGCCCTGCGGAACGTGGTGCGAGAGCGTTCTCGCGCCCCACAGGGTGCCGTGTCACAAGCCCACTTCGCGCGGGCGCCCGCCCGCCGCAGGTTGCGCCGTTTACGCAATCAGCGCTATTGTTCGCCATGCTCTGGCTCGCCCTTTCAGCGTTTTTTCTCTGGCTCGCGCTCCGAGAAATCTACTTTGGTTTTGTGCCGCGCTCGGGTTTTGATCGCCCCAATCCTTCGATCTCCGTGGGTTATGTTTTGACAACACTTGGCATCGCCGCAGCGCTTGCCTATACGCCCATTCGTTATTGGCAGTTTGAACGGTTTCTCACCCTGATCGCGCGGCAGCTCTCTGAGAGCCCCAAAGCGTACGTCCATTGCAATTCGTTTATTGATTCGGTGCTCGACACCAACGTGTTTGCCGCCGGACACGCCGATCTCGAAACCGGGCGAATTGTGTTGCAGCACCCGTGGTGCGGCGAGCTAATGGATCACTTGGCGAACCCAAAAGCCGCAACGCCAAAAGGCATTCACAGCGTGCACTTATTGACCCACGAAACGATGCACATTCGTGGCGAGATGAATGAAGCCAAGACCGATTGTCAAGGCGTGCAGCGCTACGCCCGCGCCGCCAAACTCTTGGGGATCGACGACGAGTTGGCGCAACAACACGGCGAGATCAACTACAACGGCACCTACAAACAACGAGGTGCCATCGGCGGAATGGCAGGTCAATACTTTTCAATCGACTGTGCGCCAGGCCGAGCACTGGACGAACGCCTCAGCGATTCGATTTGGCGGTAGGGTTTCGCTGAGGGTTTCACGATTAGCGCTGCCGCAAATGCTCGCAGGCGTCAGAATAGCGCTGCGATTTTTGCTTCGATCTGCGCGATTTGCTGCGGGCTCAGCGTCGCACTCGCCAACCCCGCAACCAGTGCCGCGCCACGCAAGCCATTGAGATAGCGATGGATCAACAGGCCGTCTGTATGCGCGGCGACGACGTTATCGCTGTCGACATCGAGCGAAGCGCGAACACCATCAAGGTAGCTTGCGATGGCGTTGGCGTCTCGGCTCGCGCTCGCAGCGCGCGCGGCACCGATGAGCGCGTCACCTCGAAACCCCAAGAGATAGCGCAACACCAAGAGACCATCGGTAGCGGCGGTGACAGGGCGCGTTGAGCGATCACCGTCAACATTCAGAATTTCACTGGACTGAACCGTCACCTCGCTCGGAAACGCCGCATCAAAGCGCGACACGACCACGGTGGCTTTAAACGTGAGCGGGCCGCGATGCGCTGCACCCGGCGTGAAATCGAACTGAAGCGGCACGTTTCTGACCGCAACGCTGGCGTGTGTGATCGATGCCGACGTGCAGCCGCCGGGCGTGCGATAGCCAGCCGAGGGGATCGTCCACGCCCCCTGAGCCGTCTGGCCGGTCGCGTCAACCGCCCACAACAATAAGCCGCTGAACGCATCGTTGCCCGACACCGTCACCGTAATCGCCGAATTCCGAGCGTAGGTTTGCGCTGCCGAGAGCGCAAATCCGCCGTTCCCCGCGCGCACTAAAGTGTGTCCGCCCGCGTTGATAAGCTGATCGCGAGTCACGGAGCACACGGGTGCGCCGTTGGGAAACGCAAGGCACGCAGCACTTAGCCCGGCCGACGTAGCCAGCGCCGCCAATCGTCGCAATCCGCGATCGAAAACTCGTCTGCGTGCCACACCAAACAATGTCTCAGTCAGCCGTACTACGTTCACCATCGTCACATCCCCAAAAACCGATTCATCGACGAAGGCACGTCGCATCGCAGATCATGTTGTCATGCCCCCCAAAGGCTGTCAATCGAGCGCCGCATTCCGCAATCGCACCGCGAGTTGGTTCTTCAACAACGCGCAGAATTGAGCCACGCGCGGCGCGGGCGACGTCTCGCACGCTATTCTCATTTCAATTGTTTCATTTGAGAACACCCAACATGCTCGATCCACAACGTCGTGACCTTTTGAAAACGCTTGGCAGCGTCGGTGCGCTGAGCGGCAGCGCCGCGCTAGCGGGCTGTGCAAGCGTTGCCGCAACCGGTCAAAACGAAAACAGAGCCGCCCCGACGCCCTTCCAAATCGCCGCCACCACGATCCCAATCGTTGGCAGCAACGAAGTGTTTCCAGTGCGCCGCATCTATTGCATCGGTCGCAACTATGCAGCGCATGCCCGCGAAATGGGCTCCGATCCCACCCGCGAACCGCCGTTCTTTTTTCAAAAGCCCACCGATGCGATTCAATTTGTGCCACCGGGGAAAACGGTTGATCATCCGTATCCGCCGCTCACTAAAAATTATCACTACGAAATCGAGCTCGTGGCCGCGCTCAAAAGTGGGGGCAAAAACATCTCGATGGCTGACGCACTGAGCCATGTTTACGGCTATGCACTCGGGCTCGACATGACACGCCGCGACTTACAGCGCGCGATGGGAGACGAGAAAAAGCCGTGGGAAATTGGCAAGAGCTTTGATCGCTCGGCGCCGATTGGTCCGATTCATCGCTTGGCTAGCGTGGGGCATTTCAGCAAAGGCCGCATTCAATTGCTGGTCAACGGCGTCGTCAAACAAAGCGCCGATCTCAATCAAATGATTTGGAATGTGGCCGAGCAAATCAGCCGACTTTCTGAAGCGTTTGAACTGATGGCAGGTGACATCATTTACTCCGGCACGCCAGAAAATGTGGGCCCGGTGGCGCGCGGCGACATGATGGTGGGCAAACTCGAAGGCTTGCCAGACATCAG
>JAAFHR010000058.1 GCA_013298455.1 Betaproteobacteria bacterium
CTCCACCTGCTTCAAGAAGCCAATGATTTGCTCTTCGCTGTATTTGCTCTTTCTCATACCCGCTATTCTCCAAAAGTACTGACTCCTTCGGAGGAATGGTTGGTACGGTGGGAGGGGGGCAGGTCAGGCTGTACACGCCATACATAGCCCATACCGCAGGCTGATCCGCGGCTAAACGGCTCAGAAAGTTGAGATGCGGAAAATGTGGAGGACGGTGATCCAACACAAGCAACGTTTGAAATCGCTACGGCGCCCTTGCTCGCGGTTCCGACCGGCACCTCCAGGGGCGTGGGGATCGAAATAGCGATACTGCGCCCTCTTACATCGGTACCAAATTGCACACTGATCCGAGCGCGTGCGTCTGTTGGCGAAATCTCACTCAATGAGCTCGGGACTGCCGTAGGAAGGGTGTTGCTAGAAAAGCTTATTGTCGCGCCAGATGAAGCGGTCAACTGTCCGCCTGATGGACTGATCTGATTTGTGGACACAAAAGTAGGTGTCGATGCGGAAAGTGTCAAAACTTTAAGCGCCGATAATCCGGTTTTCAGATTGGTAATGCGGATCCGTACGAACTTCTCGTGCGTTGACAACAATCGCGGCGTCGAAAGGGTGAGGTTCCACGTATCTGTAGCTCTTTTCAGTAAAGCGAAGCCACCACCGCCCTCAATCTCCAGCCTAAAGTCCTCAGGACGGAATCCAGAAGCCGGGGCAAGTCTCAGCACTCGCAGAGCTGTTCCACCTGTAATCAGAGGGATTGTGTCGCCAATTTTTGCTATGCCAGCAAGAGTCTTTAGTCCGATAAAGGGCAGCGCGCACTCTTCTATCCCATTGGTGTAGCTCAACTTAGTTTCAATCAGTCGTTTCACGTCAGCTGCCGTCGTAACGTTGATTCCTGCAGTGAGCCGGGAATCTCTGAGACCCGCAAAATACCTCGAAAAAGCCAGTCCTGCCGTTGTGCTTTGCGGTTCGCTCAGATTTAATGCGAGATTCTGAGCTTGAAGGTAGGTGAGGATCGCAGCCGAGGTTTTTCGCAGTGAATTTGTACCAACCGCATTCGCGATCAATGCGTCGCCCCGAAATCCGGACAAGAAACGGTTTATCAAGAGGCCATCCGTGTCGCTGCGGAGTTCCCCGTCTCCGTCAATGTCAAGCCGACATCCGGATATCGAATCTGGCCCCGCAGGCAACGACGACACCACATCGAGAAAAGCAGACCGCACATTCGAGTCTTCAACGTTTACGTCGGACGCGATCAGCCGACGCACCCACAACTGGCGGCCAGCGCGATTGGCCGACGGCGGTACTCGAACGTTAGTGGCGGTGGCGGTCTGCAACCCCGCCGACACAGTGAATTGAGTCAAAACCGAAGAACAAACACCATCGAAACCCACGCATACTTTGTAGTTTCCCGCCTGCTGAAAGTTTTGACCATCGTTCCGCTTGATGCGGAGATCGACAACTAAATCAGCGGAGTCTGTCTCAGCCTGGGACACGATTGTGTAGCCGACGCTTATTGTTTCTCCCGCAAGATATGCTGAATCGGGAATCGCTGGTTCTAATATCCATCGAACAACGCCTGGCTGCGCATGGACACTAGTCGCCAAGAGCGCCAACGACAAAAAAATCGACGCTAGCACCACGCGAAGAAGTTGACGAGTGTCGTTGACAAAAGCCGATCGAGTTGCTAGCGCGTGTAAAGACTTCCAGGCAATGATGGTCATGCGTAACCCCCGTTTTTATTTGCGTTCAGGTTTACGATAGCAAGCTGATGTTTGATTCGGCGTTGGAAAGGGGCTTAGAGCGCTCAGACGCGCAGAATATTCCGAACATCCGACGTTTTCGCCTGCATGCCCTCGTCCGCAACGCGTTTTTGAGAAAACCAAAAGAAAAAGGCACCCGAAGGTGCCTTTTTGTGTCGGTAACAGGTCGTTGGAACAGTCCAACGAGCGAGTATCCGGGATGCAGTGCGAGGCGGAGGCGCGCGACGTGTACTTTACGTACACGAGCGCGGCTCCAACGAAGCAATGCGCCCGGAGACGACGCTCGTTACATGCCCATGTCGCCCATGCCGCCCATTCCACCCATGCCGCCGCCGCCCATGCCGCCACCAGCTGGCTCGTCTTTAGGCAACTCTGCAACCATCGCGTCGGTTGTGAGCATCAACGATGCAACAGACGCAGCGTTTTGCAATGCGCAACGCGTGACCTTGGTTGGATCCAAGACGCCCATTTCGACCATGTCGCCGTAGGTCTCATTAGCTGCGTTGAAGCCGAAGTTGCCTTTGCCTTCCATGATTTTGTTCACAACGACTGATGGCTCGCCACCGGCGTTTTGAACGATCATGCGAAGTGGCTCTTCGATGGCGCGCAGGATGATTTTGATACCGGCTTCTTGATCAGGATTGTCGCCTTTGATCGTGCCTGCGTTAGCGCGTGCGCGGATGAGCGCTACGCCGCCACCAGCAACGATGCCCTCTTCAACGGCTGCGCGGGTTGCGTGCAGTGCGTCTTCAACACGTGCTTTTTTCTCTTTCATTTCGACTTCGGTGGCCGCGCCGACTTTGATCAGTGCAACACCGCCTGCGAGTTTTGCAACGCGCTCTTGCAGCTTCTCTTTGTCGTAGTCGCTGGTCGCTTCTTCGATCTGTTTGCGGATTTGTGCAACACGGCCTTTGATGCCGTCTTCTTTGCCTGCGCCGTCGATGATGGTGGTGTTTTCTTTGCCCACTTCGACTTTTTTCGCTGAACCGAGATCTGCCAGCGTGACGCTTTCGAGCTTCAAGCCAACTTCGTCGGAGATCACGGTGCCGCCAGTGAGGATCGCGAGATCTTCGAGCATGGCTTTGCGGCGATCGCCGAAACCTGGGGCTTTAACAGCGACGGTTTTGAGGATGCCACGGATGTTGTTCACCACCAAGGTGGCGAGCGCTTCGCCATCAACTTCTTCAGCGATGATCAAAAGCGGACGACCGGCTTTGGCCACTTGCTCAAGCGTCGGCAACAGATCGCGAATGTTCGAGATCTTTTTGTCGTGCAACAGGATGAATGGGTTGTCCATCAAAGCGAGTTGCTTGTCTGGATTGTTGATGAAGTACGGGCTGATGTAGCCGCGATCGAACTGCATGCCTTCGACGACATCGAGTTCGTTTTCGAGCGACTTGCCGTCTTCAACAGTGATCACGCCTTCTTTGCCAACCTTTTCCATCGCGTCGGCGATGATCTGGCCGATGTGCGCGTCAGAGTTCGCAGAGATCGATCCGACCTGTGCGATTTCTTTAGCAGTTGTGCAAGGCTTCGACATTTTCTTGAGCTCGGCGGTGAGCGCCAACACGGCTTTGTCGATACCGCGCTTCAAGTCCATTGGGTTCATGCCAGCGGCGACGAACTTCATGCCTTCTTGCACGATCGATTGTGCGAGCACGGTAGCGGTGGTGGTGCCGTCGCCAGCAACGTCAGAAGTTTTCGATGCAACTTCTTTCACCATCTGCGCGCCCATGTTTTCGAACTTGTCTTTGAGTTCGATTTCCTTCGCAACCGATACACCGTCTTTGGTGATCGTTGGCGCGCCGAATGAGCGCTCAAGCACGACATTGCGGCCCTTAGGACCGAGCGTGACCTTAACTGCGTTTGCAAGGATGTTTACACCGCGCACCATACCGGCACGGGCTGATTCGCCGAAGCGGACGTCTTTAGCTGCCATGATTAATTTCTCCGAAACTGATAAAAAATTCTGTGAAAGAGAGCCGGTTCATTGAAGAACCGTGCAAAGGAAATATGGGGATGCAATGCGAGGCGGAGGCGGGCGACGTGTACGTGAGTACACGAGCGCGGCTCCAACGAAGCAATGCGCCCCAGATTTACTTCTGCACAACGGCCATGATGTCTTCTTCGCGCATCACTAGTAGCTCGTCGCCGTCAACCTTAACGGTCTGACCCGCGTACTTGCCGAACAGAACGCGATCGCCAACCTTGAGATCAGGCGCGTTTTGCTTGCCGCTGTCGTCACGTTTGCCAGGGCCAACGGCCAAGACTTCGCCTTGATCAGGCTTTTCAGCAGCCGTGTCAGGAATCACGATGCCAGAGGCGGTTTTACGCTCTTCTTCGAGACGTTTAACGATCACGCGATCATGCAATGGGCGTAGTTTCATGCGAAGTTCTCCTTGAACCAAGTCATTGTTGAAAACAAGCTGCGGACGAGCCGTCAGCGGTGGGAGGCGGGCATTGAACCCATTCCCGAGAAGGTCAAATTGTTAGCACTCGACCCTGATGAGTGCTAATTATAGGTGCCAAACCGACCGTTTCAACTCAGATGACAGAAAAACTTCAACGTAACGGCTTAGTTCCTATATGTCATATAAATCGTGGGCTTGGTATAGATTTTTTCAATTGTCAAAAATATCCATGAATCGCCTAATAACGAGGCTTATAAAGGCCGTGATAAATAAAGTTAAATGATTTCGCCGCTGCCCCGCTGCCCCGCTGCCCCGCTACTCCCGCACAAGACCGCCGCAGGCACGCTGCGCGCTCATGGCAACATTACGTCATGCTGCAGCCGTCAGTTACCGATCTACTCAATCGTGCCGCTGCCGCCGAGCGGAGCGGGCAGCCGACTCAAGCATTGGCGGCATTTCACGCCGTTCTGCAAATCGATCCGGGCCATCCGGGCGCGCTGCTTCGTGTCGCGCTATCGCTCCGGCAACAAGGCGCTTTACTCGAAGCCGAAAACGCTCTCGTTCAAGCCGCGCAGCGGAGCGCTGCTCGGGCGCTGGGCGCTGCGGCGCTACCGATTTTCGTTGAGCTGATTTCGCTGCTGCAACACACCAGGCAATACGAAAAGGCGCTCAACGTCATCGAGCGCGGTCTGAGCCAATTCGGCGAACTCCCCGGTTTGGTGTGGGAGCAGTGTGAGTGTTTAGACGCGTTGGGGCAAAGCGGCAAGCGATTGCAGCGGCTCAATCGATTGGCCGCGCTGCAACCCAACGACCCCGTAGTTTTAATTGCCTTGGGCAAAGCGCTCTTGAGCTCGGCGGCCGCGCCCTCGGCGATCAAACCGCTCCGAGCGGCGCTGAGTTTGGGCTACCAAGACGAAGCGGTGTCGCTCATGTTGGCCGGACTGGAAATTCATGTGGGCGAGCTGGCGGCAGCGGAAACTCGTTTGCGAGCCATGTTGCTGGAGCGGCCCAATCACCTTGGTGTGTTGGGGCATCTGCTCAGCATGGCACTCAATCGTTGCGATTGGCACGAATCGGCGGCACTAGAGGCTCGGGTGTTAACCGAAATCGAGCAGGGTCACGTGCATCTTGCGCTGTCCCCTTGGACGCTATTGGGCACCCACGCAAGTCCCGATTTGCTGCTGCGCTACAACCGCGCGTTCAACGAGGCAACGCGAGCAGCGGCTCCTGCTTTGCCCTCGCCGAAGCTGGCGCACGACCCAACTCGGCGCTTGCGGGTCGGCTACCTTTCATCCGATTTCAACGCGCACGCCACCGCCATGCTGATGACTCGCCTGTTCGAGCTGCACGACCAATCGCGATTCGAGTGTTTTGCGTATAGCTACGGTGCGCGAGTCGAGGATGCCTATCGCACGCGGTTGAAAAACGCGTTCGAGCATTGGCGCGATATCAATGATGTCTCCGATGCGCAAGCGGCGGCCGTTATCGCCCGTGACAACATTGACGTACTGGTGGAGCTCAAAGGCCACACCTATGGCGCTCGATTGGGCATCACCGATCTCAGACCAGCTCCCATCCAGCTGCACTACCTTGGCTTCCCAGGCAGCGTGGCTCGGTCGAGCATCGAATACATCGTGGCTGATGAAACGATTGCACCGAGCGCACATGACCGGCATTACGCTGAAAAAGTGTTCCGGTTGCCCCGCAGCTACCAAGCCAATGACCCCCTCAGAGCGCGCCCCAACGCCGTGCCGCGTAGCGAACTCGGACTGCCCGAACACGCGCTCGTGCTGTGTAATTTCAACGCCACCTACAAACTTCGAGAAACGTTTGTTCGAATCTGGTTTGACGCGCTATCGAAGTCGCCGCACGCGCTGCTGTGGTTACTCGATCCGGGCAAGGTGGGGCGCGATAACTTACTCGCTCTGGCACGCACGATGGGCTGCGCCGAGCAAATCGTATTCGCCCCACGCGTGGCTCCGAGCGAGCATCTGGCGCGGCTAGCCGCGGCCGATCTGGCGCTCGACCAGCTCCCCTGCGGCTCGCACACCACCGGCAGCGATGCGCTCTGGATGGGTGTTCCCATGATCACCTGTTTAGGCGACACCTTTCACGGGCGCGTTGGGGCCAGCTTGCTGCGGGCCGTTGAGCTGCCTGAGTTCGTTGCTCAGAGTGAGGACGGCTACCGAGAGAGGCTCGCTGCGTTTCTCGCTGCGCCGTCACTCATCGCTAAGGCCAAAATGCATCTCGCTGAGCGCCACCGCAACCTGCCGCTTTTCGACACGGCGGCTTTTACTCGAGATTGGGAAGACATGCTCTACACCCTCACCACCACTGAGCCACGCTAATGGCAATCCCAAAAATCATCCACCAAATTTGGATCGGCAATCAGGCACCGAGGCCACAGCGATGGATCAACACCTGGATCGAGAAGCACCCCGACTGGACGCATCGGCTTTGGACGGATGACGATCTTCCGAGCCTCCAAAATCGCCTGCAATTCGAGACCATGCCGCATCTAGCAGGCAAGGCTGACATTTTGCGCTACGAAATTCTGCTGCAATTTGGTGGGGTCTATATCGATGCCGATGCGGAATGTGTTTCGCCACTCACCGACGATCTATTGGTGAATCGCGGCTTCGCGGTGTTAGAAAACGAATATTTCCGGCCGGGTGTCATCGCCAACGGCGTCATCGGGTGTGAGCCGAATTGCCCGCTCATGGCAAAGCTCGTCGAAGGAATCAGCGCGATGGGGGATCTGAGTGCCACACCTGTGCTCGATGTCTGGAAGACCACCGGCCCGCTTTTTTTTACGCGCTCCCTAGGGCAGAATCGAATGACGTTTTATCGCCTGTATCCGAGCTTTTGGTTTTATCCCACGCACTACACCGGCTTGCAGTACAGCGGCCACGTCGACCGTCAATACGCGAAACAGTATTGGGGAAGCTCAACGCCCGGCGTGTACGACGGAGCCGCGGTTAACGACTGAGCCACCGAACGGCCGCTTCCAACGCCCGGTCCCGTTGCTCGGCCAGATCAGCGCGCCTCAACACCACCTCTACATCGGGCACGACGCCTCGCCCTTCGACGCGTTCGCCTTTGGCAGTGGTGAAACCAATTTCGCTGTACGCCAGCTCCGCGCTGCCGGGAACGCTTGCGTAGCCCATAAAAGCAAGCAAGCAGCCGCAAGAGGTTTCCCCAACGATGGTCGCTCGGCCGGTGCTTTGCAGCGCAGCGGCTACGGCCTCCGAGGCGCTTGCGCTGGCGGTGTCGATCAGCACCACAACTCGACCTTCGTAGGCGTCGGCTTGTCCCGGCACAAACCGCTCAATGCTTGAAAATCGGATGGCGCCGAACGCAAGTGTCACCGGGTTTCCGTTTCGCGTCGTCGTGCGGCCAATCAGCGTTTTACTTTTGAAAAATGCACCCACTAAGGCTTCGCTCATCGCCGCCGAGCCTCCCGGATTGCCACGTAAGTCGAGGATCAGTCCGGGTGCAGCTTTTAATTCGGCAATGGCTGAGAGGAGTGGCGTTCGCAGCGCTTCGCTAAACGCCGAGAGGTTCACATAGCCGATGCCCGATGGCAAGACGCGATGCGTGACCGCAGGGCGCGTTGAAGTGCGGCGTGGTTTGAGTCGTGTGTCGATAGGTTCTGAGGACAACGACGGCGCGCCGCGAGCAAACACCACACGCACGACGCCGTGCGGCGATTGCTCCGCAAGTAAGGTCAGTCGTCGAAGCGGAAAGCGCGCTGCCGCTTGAGGTGTGGACGATTTGCGGGCCTCGGATTGCCAAGCTCGCCACGTTGCGAGCGCGTTGGTTTCGTCGATCTCAAGCACCGTCATCCCCGGCCGCACGCCTGCCCAAAACGCATCGGAATCACGACTCACTGAGCTCACGACCAGCTCATCATCAATCAGACGAAGCCCAATACCGAGCGACGATGTTTCCTGCAACCGACGACGCGTCACCGCTGTGGGCGACTCCACTCGGGTGTGCGCATCGCCGAGTTCACCAGCCATCTGATCGAGCGCTTCCCAAAACGCTTCATCGCTCGTTGCGGCTAACGCAATCGGCTCCCATTTGCGCCGAGCGCCAGCCCAATCAACGCCATTGAAATCAGCGCGGTAGTAGCGCTCATGAATCGTTTGCCAGACGAATTGAATCGCTGCGCGGCGCATTGAATGGGTGGCTTCGGGCGATGGCGTGTAACTCCACTCATCGGATCCGCTTTGGTTGTACGGATTATTTTGCCGCTGCAAAACGTTATACGGATCGAAGCTCGCACAACCGTTGATCAAAGCGCATGTCGAAGCGAGCACAAGCGCTGCAAAGCATCGCGGCGCGCGCAGTTTCATCACTCATCAATCCTCTTCACGCACCTCGGGCTGGCGCACGCTGATGGTGATTTTCGGGGCGTAGGCTTTAGTGAGCGCTCGCAGAAAATCGAGCTTTGAGGTGAGCACTTCGGCCACCGCTTTCAGGCCGTCTTCACTCACGATTCTGTCTGCGATGGCCGATTCGGCGCGTGCTTTGAGATTGGGATTCACCTGCGCTCGAACCCGCTCCAACACGTAGCCCTCGGCATCGTCAACAGTTGCGAAGGCGCGGCTGGTGGGCGTGCCCAGCGGCGAACCCTCTAAAACGACGACGGGATGGTTGGTTTTTTCGGACATATCGGGTTCACCGGTTCGCTGTGATGACTGATTTGTCGCCCGCTACGTCGTTTCGTCGTTCGTAGGGTCGATTGGGCACAAAAGCCTATTGCATTTCCGAACAATCATAGCGATATTGCAGGCAATCGCCAGCGGTCTGCGCCACGCGAGATACTCCTACGGAGCACGAACATGTCTGATATTCAATCCCCCGCAATGAGCGAAGGCGTTAGCGGGGGTGCACCCCAAGAATCGGCGGTACAAATCACTCACGTGACCTACGCGCTCTTTGCGTTGGGGCTCGTTAGCGCAGGGCTGTTGGCTGTGGCAGGCGTGATCATCGCCTACATCAAGCGAGACGACGTCAACGGCACCTATCTGCGCTCGCATATGGATTGGCTCATTCGCAGCTTTTGGTGGACGGTGCTCTGGTCGGCGCTCACCGTGCTTTTCATCATCGTCACACTCGGATTAGGCGTTTTCCTCGCGTGGATCCCCTTTGGAATCATTTGGATTTGGGGCGCGTACCGCATCATCAAAGGATGGTTGCGTTTGGCTGAGAAGCGAGTGGTGAACTAGCCGGTACGCCGCTCGATTTACCGGCGGCTCGGCGGCGGCTTAACGGCCGCCGGTGGCGCATTCTGATACACCCATTCCACCGCAGCATCGAGCGACTTGACACCTGCTTCAGCGTTGGGATGATTGATGAAGCCGACAAACGCCACCAAGCGTTTGTCCGGCAACATCAAATAACCCGCTAAGGTTTTCACGCCGTCGAGCGTGCCCGTTTTCAGAAACGCGTTGCCGTCGGCCGCCATGTTGTTGAAACGCCTAGACAGCGTGCCGTCGGTCGCGGCAATCGGTAACGACAACACGAAATCGCGGCTGTACGGTGCGGTCAAACCGTATTCCAAAAATCGGGTCATCGATTTCGTTGAAATCCGCTCCGTGCGAGAGAGCCCCGAGCCGTTTTCGATCACCAAATCAGGCACGTCAAAACCACGGTTTTGCGCCCACTCACGCACACTTTGCGTGGCTCGGGTGGCGCTGCCGGGCGCTTTGCGAAGCTCGCTGTCGATGGTGAGCAAAAGCTGCCGTGCCATCACGTTATTGCTGAATTTGTTGATATCTGTAATCATCGACGACAGTGGAGAGGAGCTGTGCGTATAGCGCTTTTGCGCAGTCACTGGCACAGCGCCATCCCGCGACGCACCGGTCAACACGCCGCCGCTATCTCGCCACAACCGAGCAAAGCTCCCGCTCAACAACCCGGCATGGTCAAACAAGCTCACATACCAATCCCGATCGCCGCATTCTTTCGGGTAGGTTCCTGTGAAGCCCGCCCTCACAGCAGCCCCGCTGGTTTCGAACACCGGCGTGACTAACGTGCGCCAATCGCCGCAGCTGCCGCCCGTCGCTCGCAGACGATTGACCAAATCGAGCCCGTCAGGCATCGGGCCGTCGATGGTGATCGATACGCTGTTATCCGGTTGCGGCGCAAACTTAAAGCCGACCGTTTTGAAGTTGTACAAAAGCGCGTCTGGCGCAACGTTGTAAGGTCGCAGGGGGCGGCCGTCAAACTGCGCCGGGTCTTCGTTGAGTTTTACGAAGCGTGAGCGATCTATCACAAAGTCGCCCTTGATTTCTCGGATTCCCTGCTCGCGCAGCGCTTTCACCGCCGCTTGCAAATGCTCCCACGTGAACTTCGGATCACCCGATCCACGCACATAGAGCGAGCCTTCCAGCACGCCATCGGCGATGCGTCCATCGGTGAAAAATTCGGTGCGCCACACGTAAGCGGGCGAGAGCACGTCGAGCCCGACCAAGGTGGTGACGAGCTTCATCGTCGACGCGGGATTCATCGGCGTCGACGAGCGGTGATCGACCCACGCCCGCTCCTTACCGACTTCGCGGACGTAAATCGACACCGCCGACTCTGGAATGCCGGCGTTTTTTAGCGATTGCGCGATTGGCTTTGGCAGCGCCGCCACCGCAGAACTTGCGGCTGCCAGGAGCAGCGCGGCAATGAGCATCGCCGCTGTTGATTGCTGCTGTTTGGCGCTGTCAGATCGTTTTCGCATTAAGAGACCTCTGCACAACTATCAAACCGCGGGAAGATTGCTTTTTGTTGTCATTCCCGCGAAGGCGGGAATCCATGGTGAATTGAGCAAAATCAATCACTTGGAGCGCGGTACCTCATCGACGATGGATTCCCGCCTTCGCGGGAATGACAGATTTTGAAGTTGTTAAGGGGTTCCATCAATCCATTATCAGGCATCATATTTCTTGGGCCCCAGCGAGAATCGATTTCACTTGCAAAACATCGAAAAATTTGTTCTAGTACGAACTAATGAATACCGAGTTTCATAAACCCGCCTACCTTGCAACGCTTCGAGAGCTCGTCCGTTGCGGCCAAGCGTTCGAACGGTTCTCTGGCGCGCATGTTCGAAAGCTCGGTTTGACGCCCGCGCAATTCGACGTGGTGGCCACGCTTGGCAACACGCACGGCATGAGCTGTAAAGACCTCGGCGATAAAACGCTCATCACCAAAGGCACGCTGACGGGCGTTTTGGATCGCTTGGAGGCTAACGGCACCTTGAAACGCCGCGCCGATAAGCTTGATGCACGGCGCGTTCACGTCGCACTCACCGCCAAAGGCAGCGCGCTGTTTGATCGGGTGTTTCCAACACACATCGCATATTGTGAAACGGCGTTCAACCGCCTATCAGCGGCTGAACTCAAGCGCCTTCACGACGGCTTGCATTCGCTGCGCACCGCCTTTGAAGGGGAGCTCGCCGCATGACCAAGCCCAATACGCCGTTGATTTCTGCGCCAGTGTGGGATGTTTTCGTGCGACTCTTTCACTGGAGTTTGGTGCTGCTTTTCGCGTTTTCCGTGGTGAGCGCAAAGGTCGGTGGCAAT
>JAAFHR010000059.1 GCA_013298455.1 Betaproteobacteria bacterium
TGTAAGGCGCCGCTGTGTATTCGGCGAGCGCATCGAGCATGTCCGGCGGCATGGGCACGTTATCAACCTTGTCGCCCGCATCGAGCATGCGACCGGCTTCGTTGTACGAGACCGTGGTCACGACGGGTTTGGGCACGGTCTCGCCCTCCTCCATGCGCCACATCACAAACACGCAGGGCGCGGGGGAGTTGAGATTCAACCAATAGCCCTCGCCCTCGCTGTTGTGCAGGTCGATTAACTGGTTGTTGTAAGTCCAGCGAGACTCGCCGCCCACCTCGTACACACCGGGCTGAGCGACGTTATCCTCGGCGACGGTCGAAAACACCACCGACACCGCCTCCCACTCGAAATCAGCCCAACGGCTCTGCACGGGGCGCTTTCGAAAGCTCACGGCAACCGGCCACGCCGCCTTTGCGGGGATGGCGGGAGCGCTCGGTTCGGTGTCGAAATTGGTGGAATGACTCATGGGCAACCGTGGACTCTAGCAAAATAGGGTGTCGACGCGCAGGGTGTGTGTCTCTTTAGCGAATCAACGTCATCGATTGGGTCAAAGTTTTGGGCGAGTCCACGGCAAAAGTCATTCCACTGATCGCAGGCAAATTGGCGCGACCAGTGACTCTCAATGCGCTGCTTGCGCTTCGCGCTGCGAACCGCGTCACCGACACTCGTGAGCGCGCGCTGCACGATTTGCGAATCTCCGTCACCGACAAATGCAATTTTCGCTGCACATACTGCATGCCCAAAGATGTATTCGGCCCGGGCTACAAGTTTCTTCCGCAAGATGCGCTACTCACGTTTGAAGAAATTACCCGCTTTGCAAAAATCAGCGCTGATTTGGGCGTTGAAAAACTTCGTCTGACCGGCGGCGAACCCACGCTGCGCCGCAACCTACCCACGCTCATCGAAATGCTCGCCGCGCTTCGAACACCCGCCGGAAAGCAGCTCGATTTAACGCTCACCACCAACGGCTCCACGCTCGTCAAGCAAGCCCAAGCCCTGAAAAATGCTGGCCTCGGGCGAATCACCGTGTCACTCGATTCGCTTGATGATGCAGTGTTTAAAGCAATGAACGATGTGGATTTCCCCGTCGCTGATGTTTTGAAAGGCATCGATGCAGCGCTTGCCGCAGGGCTTGGCCCCGTGAAGGTCAACATGGTCGTCAAACGCGGCGTGAACGATCACACCATCGTTGACATGGCGCGCCATTTCAAAGGCAGCGGCGTGATCGTTCGATACATCGAATTCATGGACGTTGGATCGACCAACGGCTGGCGCATGGACGACGTGATCCCGAGCGCCGAGGTCGTTCGCCGCATCAGCGAAACCATGCCGCTCGAACCGGTTGAAGCGAGCTACACCGGCGAAGTTGCCGAACGTTGGCGCTACACGGACGGCAGCGGCGAAATCGGCGTGATCAGCAGCGTCACCCAAGCGTTTTGCAACACCTGCACCCGCGCCCGACTCTCGACTGACGGCAAAATTTTCACCTGCCTTTTCGCTCAAGAGGGCGTTGATTTCCGCACCCTCATGCGAAACGGCGCAAACGACGATGACATCGCCGCGCTGCTCGCTGGACTCTGGTCAACACGCACCGACCGCTACAGCGAAATTCGCACCGCCGACACGGCAAAAGAGCGCAAAGTTGAAATGAGCTACATCGGCGGATAAGGCACAACCTATGAAAAAAACCATCGCCGTGCAACTCTCCGACGAAGGCGTTCGTCAACTGCAACCCTTCCTCGTCTACGCCAAGAAAAACACCCTCGGGCAATACTTCCGCTGCGAGGAAGTTGACGTCACCGGCCCGTTTTTTACGATGATGATTTCGACCGGTGTTGACGGCGAAAAAGGCGGCGTGATTTCGCTCAACGTACCTCACGCGTTTGTGCGTTGGTATGTTGAAACAGAACACGAGGCAGCGATTGGGTTTCTCCGCTCGTAGTGCGCGGCCTGTAGGAGCGGTTCCACCGCGATCAGCGTTACGCGTCCGAATTGCGCTTGGTCAAGTCTTCTCGGTCGCGTGACTATCGCGGTGGAACCGCTCCTACACCCGCGTGCCGAGAATTCTCGAAGCGCTGGTTTCCTGACGCGTTTCGCTAGATCGCAGCGCCCATCATTTCACCCATCCGAACCGCGCCTGCGGGTTTCCAATCGGCGTTGAATTTGATGATGTTTTTCGGCCAAAGCATCACGACCGTTGAGCCGAGCAGGAAGCGCCCCATTTCGTCGCCTTTTTTCAGCACGACCTCGCCCGCTTTGTAGGTCCATTCGCGGATTTCAGACGAGCGAGGCGGGTTGATCACGCCGTGCCACGGGGTTGCCATGCTGCCAACGATGGTCGCGCCAACCAGCACGTTCACAAAGGGGCCGTACGGCGTGTCAAACACGCAGACAACGCGCTCATTTCGGGCGAACAGTCCGGGCACCGCTTGTGCCGTAGCCGGGTTCACCGAAAACAAATCGCCCGGCACGTAGATCATGCGAGTCAACGTGCCGTCGCAGGGCATGTGAATGCGGTGGTAATCCTTGGGGCTCAGGTAGATCGTGGCAAACGAGCCGCCCGCGAAATACGTGGCTAAGGCATTGTCGCCACCGACCAAGGCGCGCGTGGTGAAGTGATGTCCCTTGGCTTGAAAAATTTCGTCGCCATGGTGCCCGCTGATCGCGCCAAACTGACTGATCGCGCCGTCGACGGGGCAAACGAATGCGGCGTCAGCAATCGGCCGCGCACCAGGCTTTAAAGGGCGAGTGAAGAATTCGTTGAACGTGGCGTAACTCGTGGGATCAGCGTTGGCCGCCTCGGCCATGTTCACGCCGTATTTGGCGATGAAGTTTCGAATCGCCCATTGGGTCAGCGCGCCGGATTGCGAACGAGCGAACGCGCCCGCGAGCTGAGTGAGCGCTTTTTTGGGCAGCAGGTACTGCAAGAAAACCATGTTCATCCGAACTCATGACCTTAAATGCATTGATTTTTGCATTTTGGAGCGGAGCCGGAGTCGGCGTCGTGTGCGAAGACCGCCGCTGAAAGCTCACTCCCCTGGAGGAGACTGGGGCGGTAGCATTTTTCTGACGCAGATTACGCTGATGACGCAGATTTACGCTGATTTACGCTGATTTACGCTGATTTACGCTGATTTTTTAGAGCTAAGCCGCCGTTGAGCAAAAAATAATCTGCGCTCATCTGCGCAATCAGCGAAATCTGCGTCAAAAACTTTGTTCGAAATTCTGGATGTTTCAGCCATCCCCAAGGAGAGGGAACAGCAACCTCAATCAAACACCGGCGACTCAACCCCCAACACGTTATGGAGCTTGGTCGACGTCGTCGTGTATTGCAACGACACCTTCTTGTCCGGAAAGATGTATTTCGCTGCACCAAACGCGGCAAGCGCTGCTTCGTGAAAGCCACTCAAAATGAGTTTCTTTTTGCCGGGATAGGTATTGATGTCACCCACAGCAAAAATGCCCGGAATGCTGGTTTCAAACTTTTCTGTATCGACCTTCACTTGGCGGCGCTCGATGTCCAGGCCCCACTCAGCAATCGGTCCAAGGCGTGGCGATAGGCCGAAAAATGCGAGCAAATGATCGAGTGGCAAGCGCCGAGTCACGCCGTCTAAGCTCGTGACTTTAATTTCTTTGAGCACGTCGCCGTCGGCCTCAAACCCAGTGACCTGTCCCGTGAGGTGCATCATCTCGTGGTTCTCAGCGAGCGCCTTCATTTTGGCAACGCTCGCGGGCGCAGCACGGAATTCATCACGGCGGTGAATCAAGGTCACGCTCTGCGCAATCGGTTGCAAATTCAGGGCCCAATCCAGCGCCGAATCGCCGCCGCCCAAAATCACGATGTCTTTGCCCGCATACTGTTGCGGATCGCGAACTCGGTAAGCGAGCTGGCCGTTCGCCTCAAACTGCGTGATGCCTTCAACCTTGGGTTTTCGTGGTGTAAACGCGCCCACGCCGCCCGCAATGAAAATCGTTTTGGTGATGAAACGCGTGCCGACCGACGTCGTAACATCAAACCGCCCGTCCTCGCGTTTGGCGACGGTTGAAACCTCTTGCCCCAAATGGAATGTGGGTTTGAACGGCTCGCACTGCTTGAGCAATCCGTCGGTCAACTCTTTGCCTGTGCACACCGGAATCGCCGGAATGTCGTAAATTGGCTTGTCGGGATAGAGCTCAATGGGCTGGCCACCGGGCTGGGCGAGCGCGTCGATGACGTGCGCTTTGATTTCTAGCAAACCGAGCTCAAACACCTGGAATAGGCCCACCGGGCCAGCACCCACGATCACCGCATCGGCTTCAATGGGGTGCCCCGCTTGGGCGTTGGCGATGGCGCTGGGGATGGCGGGATTGAGAGTCATATCCATGTAACGGCGCAAAATTAGTGTTGCAATGCATCAATTTTACGTTTCGCTGCTTAGCGCGATCAATTCACATCAGCATTCGTTTATGCGCTTTTTTGCATACAGACGCCCGATTGATCCGTTTGGCGTAACTTTCGCTGGCTTTACGTCTGTCCTTGCATCAGTATCAGGCTGGCATCCGCCCACAATTGCTGCGACCCGCCGCGCTACCCAACTCCAACGCCGCAGATTGACCATGCTTGACGCCCAACCGCCCACTTCATCGCCGAATTCGACCGCATCCCCCGCGAACTCGCCCGCCGCCAGCGAGCAGCTCTTCGTTGCGCTCTATGACGAGCTGCATCGGCTCTCGCAAGCCCAGCTCCGGCGCCATGGCTACGGCGTCTCGCTCAACGCCACCACGCTGGTTCACGAAGCCTACCTCGCACTGCAAGGCCGGGACAGCGTTGCCTTTACCGAACGCGGACGGTTCATGGCCTACGCTGCCCGAGCAATGCGCGGCCTCATCATTGACCACGTTCGAAGCAAAGGCGCGCAAAAGCGCGGCGGGGATGTGCACATTACGGCACTCGACACGCAAATCGCCGAAAACGTGAGTGACATCACTGAGCTAGAGGCGATCAACGAAGCCGTCGAACAGCTCACCACGGTAGAGCCCGAGCTCGCAGAAATCGTCGAGCTCAAGTTCTTTTGTGGCTTCTCGTTTCAAGAGATTGCGGCGATGCGCGACGTGTCAGAGCGAACCATCCAGCGCCAGTGGGAAAAAGCGCGCATCTTTTTGTATCAAGTCATCAGAAAGGGCTGATTGGCCCACATTTGCGCAAATCTCTAGGGAGACACTGCAAAACTCCCGGGATGCGGTGGTTTTGCAGTGCCTCCCTAGCGCAACGTAAGCGCCCTGTCCGAATTGGCGGCGGCATTTCGTTTATAGACGTACTGAGTCAACGTAGCCCTTCCGTCGCAATCACCTCACTGCGCGCTGCAACGGGCGGCGCTCGGAAGGTGGTCGTGGCTCTCGCGTAGCGCGCCGTATAGATAGGGTCGATTTGAGCTGGAGAGAAACACCGCAATGGCAACTTGGACCGCTGAACGTTGGAAACGATTGAGTCCCCTGCTCGATCAAGCGCTCGATCTGCTGCCAGCCGAGCGGATCGCATTTATCGCGAACCTGAGTGCTGCAGAACCACAACTCGCCGAGGAATTGGCGGGGCTGATCCGCGACTACGATAGCGCAGCGCAAAGCGACTTCATGCAGAACGGTCCGACGTACTCGAGCGCCGCACCGACCTTGGCGGGTCTCTCCATCGGCGCCTACGTACTGACTGAACCCCTCGGCCACGGCGGCATGGGCTCGGTGTGGCTCGCGCGCCGAAACGATGGTCGCTACGAAGGGTATGCGGCGATCAAGCTCCTAAACCTCTCGCTCGTGGGCCGAAGCAGCGCCGAGCGCTTTCGGCGCGAAGGCACGATTTTGGCTAGCCTCAGGCATCCGAATATCGCGCAGCTCATCGATGCGGGTGTCGCGACATCGGGGCAACCTTACTTGGTGCTCGAATACGTCGCGGGGCTCGCCATTGATACCTACTGCGACGTGCATCGTCTGCGAATTCACGAGCGAATCGCGCTCTTCCTGAAAGTGCTCGACGGCGTGGCGCATGCCCACACACATCTGGTCGTGCATCGTGATTTGAAGCCCTCCAATGTGATGGTTGACGTCGACGGCAACGTAAAACTCCTGGATTTCGGTATCGCCAAACTGATGCATCCCGAGCTCGATACCGATGCCACGCCCGACACCGCCTTGACCCGAGTCGGCGCCAATCCGCTCACACCCGATTTCGCTGCGCCAGAGCAAATCGAAGGCAAGCCCGTCACCACCGCCACCGACGTCTACGCCCTCGGGGTGATGCTCTTTCTTTTGCTCTCGGGCAAGCATCCCACAGCCCAAGAGAATGTTTCACCTGCGGTCGCGCTTCGCGCCGTGCTCGAGGGCGAGCCCAGAAGGCTATCGGAAGCCGTCACCCAGGGCGGCGACACCACCCTTGACAACGCAGCCGCACTGGCAGAACGGCGCACCACGACGCCCAGAAAACTCATCGGACTCGTCAGCGGGGATCTCGACAACATCGTTGCCAAAGCGCTCAAAAAATCGCCCACCGAACGCTACCTCAGCGTGGGTGCGTTCGCTGATGATTTGCGACGGCATCTTGCCTTCGAACCCGTTGCGGCCAAGCCCGATTCGACTTGGTATCGAGCCACCCGTTTCGTGCGCCGCAATCGATCCGCTGTGGCCGCCGCTGCGCTTGTTTCCGCGGCCATCTGCGCGGGGCTCGTCAGCACCCTGCATCAGGCCAATCTGGCGAAAAAGGAAGCGCAGCGCGCCAACACCGTTCGCGAATTTGTGGAAAGTATCTTCGAGCCGTTTAGCCAAGGGGTCGTTGAGAGCAAACAACCCACGCTCAAATCGCTGCTCGAAAAAAGCGTTGCGAATCTGCGCTCAAACACCGAGCTTGGCGTTGACGAACGCATTGATTTGCTAACCATCTTTGCGCGGCTCAGCAACAAAGTAGAGTCACGCGCTGAGGCATTCAACCTCATTGATGAAGCTTACAACCTCGCTGAATCGCAGCTCGGTGCCGGGCATCTCACTACAGCACTCACGCTTGCCGCCCGCGGCCAAATTCAACTTACGCGCCAAAACCGCGAAGCTGCCGAACGTGATCTACTCGCCGCCGAGCCACGGTTTAACAGCAACGGCGTGCGGGGCGAACAGCTGATTCGGCTCTACACCTCGCTCTCAGCGCTGGCTTCGCAACGAGGTTCGGCTCAAGATTCCCTTCGATACGCCGAGCTTGGGCTCAAAGAACGGCTTGCCTTCTATCCGTCCGACAGCCCGCGTGTCGCGACGGGCTATTCAAACCATGGGTATGGTTTGGAATCGGTCGGTGACTACAAAGGCGCCGCCGATGCCTACGAAAAAGCGCGCGCAACGTTTCTGAAAACGTACGATGCGAACTCCTACGAAACGGCGATCAGCTTGTCGCAGCTGGGCAATGCGCGCACGTTGTCGGGTCGAGTGTCGGCTGGGTTTAAGGACTTGCTGCAAGCGCAGGAAGCGCTTGCGCTCCACCCCGCTCGAAACCAACGTCAGCAAGCGAATCTCAGCCGGATGTGCTCGGTGCAAATCGTGGCTGATCCAATGAAAACGGCACCGGCTGCGTGTCAACTGGCGCGCACCTTTACCTCCTTCACGCGCCCTGCTGGAGACGAGGATGATGCGCTGCTGAGCAGACTGGAGGCCGGTGCGGCGTTGGAGCGCGGCGAGCTGGCCACGGCGCGGCGTTTGCTCGACTACGCGGCGCCCATCCTAGCCACACGCGGGGTAGCCTCATGGAACGGCTCGGTCACGGCCACTTATGGGGAGCTCGCGTTAATGGAAGGCCAGCCTGCCCAGGCAGCGGAAATATTCGCCAAAAGTTTGGTGCAACTGGGCGACGGCTTTCCGCCGCACCTGCGCAGAAAAGTGCTTGCACTCAAGGCCCTCGCGTGCTCGCAGATCAGCCAATCGCCAAACTGCAGCGCCACCGAAGCAGCACTTGCAGCCTCAGAGCTTGATTCGCAAAGCTATCGTGATAGCGTCTACCTGTTGCCCGCCCACACGGCGCTGGCGCGCCTGGATCTTCAATCCGGCAAACCAGAGGCGGCGACCCTACGGCTACAACGCGCGATACGAGGTGCCGACGGTGAGATAGACGTCACCTCGCCCCGTTGGCTCGACGCCAAACTATGGCTCGCCGCATCGCTCCGCGCCAGCGGGCAATGCGAGGCGGCTAGCAGCGCAGAAGCCGAAGTCGCACGCACAGTGACTGACTCGGGAATGACTGAGCATCCATTGCTGCGCGCCAGTCGGCGAGCCGCTGATTCCTTGGGACGCGACCGATGTCGCTAGAAGCGTTGAACCGCCCGACTCACCCGACGCACCCGACGCGCCTAGATCAAAACCCCGTCGCAGTCTCGGACGCGTCGAGCAAACCATAGAAAATGCGACCATGAAGTCCTCCGTTGCCACACGCTGGAAAACACTGAGCCCGCAGCTTGATCGCCTACTCGATCTCGAGGCTGCCGAGCGCGAGGCGTTTTTGGTTGAACTCAGTCTCACCGACGCTCCGTTGGCGAGCGAACTGCGTGCACTGTTAAGCGTGCAGAGCAGTGTCGACAGTACCGATTTTTTAGAAACTTCGTCTGGGCATTCCATCAAGCGAGATGCCGGCACTACCCTCGTTGGCATGCAGTTGGGGGCGTACACCATCCGCTCACTGATTGGCCACGGTGGCATGGGCACGGTGTGGCTGGCTGAGCGCGCCGATGGTCGCTTCGAGGGGCGGGCGGCGGTGAAGCTTTTGAACCTCTCGCTCGTGGGGCAAGCTTCCGCAGAGCGGTTCCGCCGCGAAGGCTCGATTCTGGCGCGACTATCGCATCCGAGTATTTCGAGATTGATTGACGCGGGGTTATCGAGCACGGGCCAACCGTATTTGATTTTGGAGTATGTCGACGGCGTCTGTATCGACGAGTATTGCCGAACGCAACAACTCGATGAACGTGCAACGTTGCAATTGTTCACTCAGGTGTTACCTGCGGTTTCACAAGCGCACGCGCAGCTCATCGTGCACCGCGACATCAAGCCGGCTAACGTGTTGGTAACCGCGCTCGCAGGTGAACCTCAGGTGAAACTCCTTGATTTTGGTATCGCTGGTTTTGCACAGCAGGACACTCAGGGCGATGCTGCGCATGAAACCCTTCAAGGCCAAGGCGACAAGCCCAGCGGATCAAGCGCCGAACCTGATTTGACCAAGCTCGCTGGGCATGCGCTCACGGTGAACTTTGCCAGCCCCGAGCAAATTCGTCGTGAGCGGGTGACCACGGCCTCCGACGTGTACTCGCTCGGGGTGTTGCTCTACGCAATTTTGACTGGGCGATCAGCTTATCGCAGCGAACGACGAACGAGCGCAGCGCTCGAAGAAGCGATCATCAGCGGCAACGTGCTGCCGCTCAATCACGTCAACAACACGACAACGCTTCGCATTGCCCGCGATGTTGAAGCGATTGTGTTGAAGGCGATGGCGCTTCGAATTGAAGATCGCTATGAAAGCGTGACGAGCTTTAAGGATGACATTGATCGCTACCTTTCGGGGAACCCGGTACGCGCTCGCGGCCGCAGCCGAACTTATCTTGCCAAAGCCTTTGCAAAGCGGCACTGGCTCGCCATTTCAAGCGTTGTCGCATCATTTGCAGCCATTTCCTTCGCCGCGTTCACGATTTGGGCTGAGAGCGAAACGCTGAAACGAACCAAGGCGTTTTTGATCGAAACCTTAACGCCGACAAGCTATTACAACGATGGCGGCGGATTGCTCTCGCAACGTGACTTGTTGCTTCGGGCCGCCAACCAACTCGACACCCGCTTCAAAAACGAACCGAAAGCCGCCGCTGAGCTCTATCAAACCATTGGCGAAAGCCTATTCAACATGGGTGAACATCAGCTCTCCTACGAAGTTCGGAGCAAAGCGCAACCGCTGATCGACTCGGTGTACGGCGCAACGTCTCGGGAAGCGATTCGTAACGCGTCTCGCGTGACCTACATGCATTTGACGATGTATCGATACGCCGAATTCACCGAGGCACTGAGCGCGCTTCGCGAGCGCTGTGGCGTTACCGCAGCCGACACGCCGAATCCAAAATGTTTGGCGCCCGAGTGGATGAATTCGATGTATTCGGTCTCGATCGGGCGCGCTCGAAGCGCAGTGGCGCGTTGGACCGAGATGGACGCTCGGATCGCACCCTTGATTGACGAGAAGAGCAACTGGCACACGCTGGTCGGCTATTGGGGCGCGACGGCGTCGGTATCAGCCGGAGACATGGTGCGCGCAAAACAATTGTGGCAGCGACTTTTAGCCCTACCCGGCGTGGCCAACGAGCCCAAAGGTAATCATCAATTCGCACTGGCCATCGCCCGCACGCTCAATGAGGCGGGATTCCAGCAAGAGGCCGCAGCCTTGGCGCGCGCCTCGTTTGATCAAGCGATGATCTACATGGGCGAAGCCTTCGACAAGCGCTTGTTTTACCTGCCGGGCGTGGTCAACATCGAAATTGCTGCCGGAAAACGCGATCAAGCGGAGGCTCACTTGCTTCGAGCGCTGGCACGAGCGCAATCCCCGCTACAACCCAACCAACCCGAAATCATTGCACCCACGCCAGAATCAGGCAGCTCGCGCGCAGCACTCGGACTGCTCTATGCGGTGACCGGGCGACACGAACTGGCGCGGCAGCGGCTCACCGAAGCACTGGCGCTGCAAAGCGCGCGCTCGAATGGGTACGACGAATGGGCGATGCGCTTGCGAATCCATCTGGCCGCCGTCACCGCGCTGGCTGGCGACCGAACCGCTGCAGAGACACAGCTCAATGCGCTTCGTACTGAATCGGATCAAGCGGGTGACGCAGCTTCGCGCGCGAGGATTGATGCGCTGCTCTCCTCCGTTGCGCCGGACGCAAGCACGCAAGACGCCGCATGGCGCAGCGCCACGGCATGGATGCAAAGCTCCCACGTGCGCTTGCCGGAAATCAGAGCGCTTTTAATCGCGCTGGGTTCTGTGCGAGAGTGGCCAGCGCCTGTTGAGGACGAAGCTATTGCCTCACTCCGACGCTACGCCGCACAAATACTTCAGGCGACACAACAGGAGATGCAGGCTCGCCCGGTATCGATTAATGCATCCCAGCGATAGCGATGGATGAGTTGCAATCCAGCGCAGTGAAGTGATCAGCTATTTCAACAAACGCCATATCAATTATGGGCTTTAGTCGTTTTTTTAATTAATTCGAAAAAATAAAAAAACTGTTTGAAGCCCAATAATTACCGCGCATTTATAAAAAAAGTTTATTCTAGGAATGCAGCCTGCCAGTTCTCCCGTCGACTGGCCTCGCTTCGGACGAAATGGCCTGCAAATTTGCGCCAAAAACTTTTTGCGGCAGTGCAAATAAATCAGCGCTGACTTGTCGGGTGAGCGCCCGAGATTGCGATTGATGAAGTGAGAGCCAAGCGCTCGTTCATTCCATCAATCGGAGTCAAGCCCATGAATCAGTCTCTGCAAACCGCTCTAGTGCTCGCCGCAGCAGCAGCCCTCGTCATCTCTGCGCTCTACATCGCCGTGAGTGCCGCCATCGCCCACATCATGACTCGGGCCAAGCGAAAAAGCCCGCACGACGACCCAATCTGGGACGCCCACAAAGCCGACCGTGTGAGCTTCACCTCTCGCGGCAGTGATTTGGTGCTCGCGGGCTGGTATCTGCGCGCCACAAGGGCAG
>JAAFHR010000006.1 GCA_013298455.1 Betaproteobacteria bacterium
TCAAGAATTCGTTTGACGTTCGCGCCGCTTGGCGCTAACTCGCCCAGCGCCAAGCATCGGGCTGCGCCATCAGGGCGCGGCAGAGCTTGTTGTTGAGATCGTGGCCGGATTTGTAAGCGTGATACTTGGCTTGAATCCTGTGGCCGAGTAGGAATAAATCGCCCACGGCGTCGAGCACTTTGTGCCGCGCTAATTCATTGGCGAAGCGCAATCCTTCGCGATTCAAAATCTTAAATTCGTCGAGCACGACGGCGTTTTCCATGCTGCCTCCTTGCGCCAAACCGATGGCGCGAAGCATGTCGGCCTCGTACGAAAAACCAAAGGTTCGGGCGCGGCTGATGTGATCCAAAAATTCCGCTGGATCGAGCCGCATCTGCACGCGGCATTGATCGTCGGGGATCGCGGGATGCGAAAAATCGATGGTGAAATCCACCTCAAAATGATCGCTTGGCAAAAGCTGTGCGAACTTGTCGCCCGTCTCAACGCGAATCGGTTGGATGACTTCGATGAATTTTCGCGGCGCGGCTTGCTCAGCGATACCCGCTTGCTCGATCAAAAACACAAACGGCGCTGCTGAGCCGTCCATGATCGGCACTTCGAGGTTGTCGAGTTCGATGATCGCGTTGTCAATGCTGCAGCCCACGCAGGCGGCGAGCAGATGCTCTACTGTGGCGACTTTCGCGTCGTCAAGCACGAGCGTGGTCGCCAGACGCGTTTCCTTCACCAATTCGGCGCGCGCCGGAATGTCTCGGGCCGGCGTCATATCGACGCGACGAAACACGATGCCCGAATCAATCGGCGCAGGTTTCAAGGTGATCTTCACCCGAACGCCAGAGTGCAGCGCCACACCCGTTGTGGAGGCTGTAGAGGCCAATGTACGCTGCCGCCCAGACAGCGACGAGGTCAACGTAGGCGCAATGGTGCTTGGGGCGTCGAGAAGGCTCATGCGCTTGATTCTAGAGGCGTGGCGGGGTGCTAACTTGGCATGTCGTTGCGACACGACAAGTCAATCGGACGAGGCCGTACTTTGCGAGCACCAAGATCTCTGGCGGCGAGCCGGCGAATAGAAATCTGCGCCGATCCATGAAATCGCTGGCAAAAAAGGCGGAACAGCCAAAGCACCGTTCCGCCGATTTCATCTCTCAGGAATCAGTCCGCCTGTTTGCGTAAAAACGTCGGAATTTCCAACGAACGGCCGCCACGTGCCGGAGCACGGGTGAAGGTGGGCACGTCGTACGACACTTCGATGCCCTCGGTCGTTGCAATCGGCTCGCCCGCAATGGTTTGATTGTCGGTGCCGGTGCGCAGCGGTGGCAGCACGAATTTCGTAGCCATCGCGTCAGCGCTGCCCGACAAGCCGCCTTGCACGGCCTGCATTTTGCGCTTAGCGCCCAAGCCCGTGGCCACCATCGTCACGCGCATCTCGTCGCCCATCGTGTCGTCGATCACGTGTCCCCAGAGCACGGTCGCATCGGCAGATACGAATTCCTGCACCGTGTCGGTCACGTCGTAGAGCTCGCCCAATTGCACATCGCTTGACGTGGTGATGTTCAACAATACGCCGCGTGCACCTTGTAGATCCACGTCTTCGAGCAATGGGCTCTTGATCGCCGCCATCGCAGCCTCTTTGCCGCGACCTTCGCCGCAGGCGGTCGCCGTGCCCATCATCGCCATGCCCAGCTCGCTCATGATCGTGCGAACGTCGGCGAAGTCGCGGTTCACCAAGCCACGCTTGTTGATGATCTCGGCAATGCCGGCCACTGCGCCGTGCAACACGTCGTTCGAGGCTGCAAAGGCCGCAGGAAGCGAAATATTGCGACCTAACACTTGAATGAGTTTTTCGTTGGGCACAACGATCAATGAATCGACGTGCTTTTGCAGCTCGTCGATACCGGTCTGCGCTGCGCGCTCACGTTTCTGCATTTCAAAGCGAAACGGTTTGGTGACGACCGCTACGACCAAGATGCCCATTTCCTTGGCGAGTTGTGCAACGACAGGTGCCGCGCCCGTGCCCGTGCCACCGCCCATGCCGGCCGTGATGAAGAGCATGTCCGCACCACGAATAGCCTCTTGCAACGCCTCTTTTGATTCCATCGCAGCGTCGCGCCCGACTTCGGGTTTCGCGCCTGCGCCGAGCCCTTGCGTGAGCTCAGTGCCGAGCGAAATTCGCAGGGCCGCCGAATTCTTGTCGAGCACCTGCGAATCGGTGTTGGCAGCGATGAATTCAACGCCCGCAACCCCTTTGTTAATCATGTGCTCAACAGCGTTTCCGCCGCAACCACCCACGCCGATCACTTTGATGACCGCGCCGTCTCTTTTTTCATCAACGATCTCAAACATGCTTCGCTCCTTAAAGGCAAAAAATTAAAACTAAAAACTCAAACTACGAACTAAAAAAACTAAACCAACCAACCCAAAAATCCCGAAAACTCCGCAAATCTCACAACGCAACGAACTTAGAAACCAAACGCGTCCTTAAGCTTCGCCAACACGCCCGCGGCCGCCGAACCGCGTCGCTGTCCTTCGGAGAGCTTGGCCATCTGATCTCGCCCATACATTAGTAGTCCAATCGCTGTGGCGTATTTCGGTGCTGACAGCACATCATTGAGCGGGCCGCGATAGTCGGGTGCGGCCACACGCACCGGCATGTGAAACACTTCTTCACCCAGCTCCGCCATTCCCGGGAGCAGCGCCGAGCCGCCCGTGAGCACGATTCCAGAGCGCAGCATCGGCTCAAATCCTGAGCGCTTCATTTGATCGTGAACTAACTGAAACAACTCTTCAACGCGGGGCTCAACCACCTCAGCGAGCATGTGTCGCGCCATCGATTTCGCGGGGCGATCGGCCACACTGGGCACTTCAATGATTTCGTCGGTCGAGACCATTTTTCGAAGCGCGCTGGCGTGCAGATGCTTGATGTCGCTCGCTTCTTTGCTCGGAATTCGCAGCGCCATCGCGATATCGTTGGTGATCTGATCGCCCGCTACGGCGAGTACACCTGTGTGGCGAATCGAGCCGCCCGTGAAGAGCGCGTAGTCGGTCGTTCCGCCACCAATGTCGACCAAACCCACGCCCAAATCCATTTCATCGCGGGTTAAGCAAGCGGCAGCGGATGCCAGCGGTTGCAGCACCAGCTCTTGTACATCGAGTCCGCAACGGCGCACACACTTTTCGATGTTTTCAGCAGCGGACACTGCGCCGGTAACGATATGGACCTTCACCTCAAGACGGCGCCCACTCATACCGAGCGGACGTCGCACGCCCTCTTGACCATCGATGATGTATTCCTGTGGAATGGTGTGCAGCACGACCTGATCATTGGGAATTGCAATCGCGCGAGCTGTTTCGATCACGCGCTCCATATCCGCAGCGGTGACTTCGGATTCCTTCATCGCCACCATGCCACTCGAGTTCAAGCTTCGAATGTGGCTGCCCGCAATGCCCACGTAGACCTGCGTGAGCTTGCAATTGGCCATGGCAGCGGCTTCTTTCACCGCAGCGGCGATGGATGCAGTGGTGGCATCGATGTCGACGACCATACCTTTACGAAGTCCGTGAGAAAGCTGTTCGCCGAAACCGATGACGCGGATGCCGGCTTCGCCAATCTCAGCGACAAGCGCCACAACTTTTGATGTGCCGATATCGAGCGCTGCGACGAGTTCACTCATAGCGCGATTCCTTGCTTCTCTGACGAATGGGTAGGGGTCAATTGAGCTGTGAGCGGCGCACTATTGCGGCCGACTGCGATCGCCGATTTGTAGCGAAGATCAACGCGCGAGAGTGCCGCGCGCTGCTCGGCGCTCCAGCTCGCATAAAGCGAAGTAAATCGATTGAGACGTTGCGCGAATTGATCTCGACCGAAATCGATAGCCAGCTCGTTCTTCGTGAGCAACGCAATCGCGCCCCGTGAAGAAACGTTCATCGATTTCACTTCTAACCCCAACGGCGCGAGCGCGAGTTTTGCTTCACGGTAGCGAGCAACGACCTCGCTGGCGGAACTTGCGGGGCCGTCAAATCGCGGCATCGGCGCGCGTGAGGTGGCACGAAAAATTTCACCGTTGTCTGAGAGCAAATCATTTTCGCCCCAATAGCCAATCGCTCGATACTCTTGCACGCGAACATCGAGCGCCATCGGCCAGCGGCGCTCAACAACCACGTCACGAACCCACGGCAGCTTCTTGAGCGTGTTTCGAGCGCGATAAGGTGACATGGTGAAAAATGTGCCACGTAGATCGCTTCGGATGGCCGATTCCAAAAGCCCGGGATCCAGCTCAGTGAGCGGCGTGGTCACCACGACTTGACGAAGCGCAAATACACCGCGCGCGTTCGCCCATGAAAACGCACTCCAGGCAATCGCCATCGTGGAGGCAATGGCCATCCACAGCGCAATTCGATTGATGAGCGCGGTGTCGTTAAGCATGGGTGATGGCTGCCTTAACCGCTGCTACCACTTTCGAAGACACGGTGCCGATAGAACCAGCGCCCATGGTCATCACCACGTCGCCGTCTTTGACCGTGTCGAGAATTTGCGCGGGTAGCTTCGCAACGTCCTCCACGAAAATCGGTTCGACCTTGCCGCGCAAACGTATCGCCCGTGAAAGAGCACGACCGTCCGCAGCGACAATCGGAGCTTCGCCAGCGGCGTAGACCTCAGTCAATAGCAGTGCATCAACGTCAGAGAGCACAGCCGCGAAATCTTCGAACAAATCGCGTGTGCGAGTAAACCGATGCGGTTGAAACGCAAGCACTAAACGGCGTCCGGGAAACGCGGCGCGCGCCGCAGCGAGCGTGGTTTTGAGTTCAACGGGATGATGACCGTAGTCGTCAATGAGCTCGAATTTCGCAGCGCCATGTGTCACCACGCCATAGCGATCAAAGCGCCGCCCTACGCCACCGAATGCGGCCAGCGCGCGAGCAATGGCGGCGTCATCCACACCCAAGTCCTGCCCAATGGCAATCGCTGAGAGTGCGTTTCTAACGTTGTGCATGCCAGCCGCATTGAGCACCACGGCAAATGACGCGTGCCCGGAACGCACGACATTGAAGCGCATCGTTGCGCCGTCAGCGCGCACATCGGTGGCGCGAACATCAGCCGCTTCTGAAAGCCCGTAGGTCACCACAGGCGTAACGATTTTCGGGAGGATCGATGTCACACCTTCGTCATCGATACAGGCGTACACCGAACCGTAAAACGGCAAACGATGCGAGAAATCAACGAACGCTTGCTTCAGCCGATCCAAGCTGTGCCCGTACGTTTCCATATGATCCGCATCGATATTGGTGATCACTGCCAAGGTGGGCGAGAGATGCAAAAACGATGCGTCTGATTCATCTGCCTCGGCGACTAAGAATTCGCCCGTACCCAATCGAGCGTTGGAGCCTGCAGCGAGCAAGCGGCCTCCGATGACGAACGTAGGATCAAGATGACCTTCGCCCAAAACGCTGGCTACAAGCGACGTTGTCGTGGTCTTGCCGTGTGTGCCAGCGATAGCGATGCCGCGCTTCATGCGCATTAGTTCGGCGAGCATCAAGGCGCGTGGTACGACGGGAATTTTCGACGCGAGCGCGGCGACCAATTCGGGATTCTCTCGATTGATCGCGGTGGATGTGACGACGGCTTGTGCGTCCCCCAGATTGGCCGCTGCGTGACCCACAAACGTTTGCACGCCAAGGCTCTTGAGGCGCTCCAGTACCGCTGAATTCGACGCATCGCTGCCGCTCACATGATAGCCCTGATTATGCAAAACCTCCGCAATGCCGCTCATGCCAATGCCGCCGATGCCGATAAAGTGAATGTGTTGTAGGCGAAACTTCATGCGGAAATACCTGTGTTGCGTTTTGCAGCAGCGCGCTCGATGGCGTCACAAATGCGCTCGGTGGCGTTGGCGTGAGCAACGCTGGTTGCTGCCGCCGACATCGCTTTGAGTTGTGCTCGATCAAGGGACGTGATCAGCGAAGCGAGTGCTTCGGCTCGCAGATCGCGCTGCTCAAAGATGCGCGCGGCATTGACTGAAGCGAGCGTTTGCGCGTTATGCAGTTGCTGTTGATCGGCGTGATGGGGATAGGGAATCAAGATCGACGGCACCCCCAGTACCGCGAGCTCCGACACCGTGCTCGCGCCGCTTCGTCCGATGAAAAGATCGGCATCGGCCAACGCCGTCCACGATTGATCGAGAAATTCACGCACGTCGGCGTGAACTCCCACCTCGGCGTATCGTTGGGCTGTTGCTGCTGCTGAGCCTGAGCCAGCCTGATGCAAGACGTTCGGACGTGACGCTTCGTTGATTGCGGCGAAAGCTGAGGGAAGCGTCGTGTTGAGCGCTTCCGCACCGCGACTGCCGCCCATCACCACCACGTTGACGCGGCCGGTGCGATTGGCGAATCGCTCGGCGGCGGGCGCAATAGCTTCGAACTCTTTACGAATGGGGTTGCCGCTCACCACTCGGCGGGCGCCTAGCTCAATGAACGTGTTGGAGAAACCAGTTAACACCGTAGTAGATAACCTAGCAAGCAATCGATTGGCAAGCCCAGCCACCGCATCGCTTTGATGGATCAACAGCGGCACCTTCAAGCGCCAAGCTGCCAATCCACCGGGCACTGTGGGATAGCCGCCCATACCAATCACCGCAGTGGGTCGGATCGTTTTGAAATGGTGCTTGGCTTCGCCCACTGCGCTCCACAACGCGCCGGGCAAACGAAGCTTCGCGCCAATACCGCGCCCAACGATGCCCTCGAAAGCGATCGCCTTCAACGAAAATTCCTTCGGATCAACCAGCGTTTGCTCCATCCCGCGTGGCGTGCCCATCCAGCTCACTGTCCAGCCGCGCTCACGCATCGCGCGAGCTACGGCAAGCCCCGGATAGATGTGTCCGCCCGTGCCACCGGCCATTACGACGAGATGCCCACTCATACCGTGAACCCCCGTGTTAGCCGTCGATTTTCCCAATCGATTCTTAGCAGAATCGAGAGAGCTACGAGGCTCGCAATCATGCCGCTGCCGCCGTAGGACATCAGTGGCAGTGTGAGCCCTTTGGTGGGCGCGAAGCCCATGTTCACCGCGATGTTGATGAGTGATTGCACGCCGAACAGTGTGCCGATGCCTTGCGCGGTAAGCGCAGAAAACGGCTGCTCGTTTTGGCGCGATTCACGTCCGATTTTGAAGGCGCGCCACGTGATCCAAGCGTAGGCGATCACCACCACCAAAACACCGATCAAACCCAGCTCTTCCGCTGTAACTGCGAGGATGAAATCGGTATGCGCCTCGGGCAAGTAGTAGTGTTTTGAAACGCCCGCGCCGAGCCCCAAACCAAAGATGCCACCCCGCCCAATCGCCATAAGCGATTGTGTGAGTTGATAGCCCTTGCCAAATTCTTGTTTCCACGGATCTAGAAAGCCAAAGATGCGCTCCAGTCGGTACGGTTCGAACCACACAAGCGCCACTGCCGACACAATGGCCAGCGCGAGCACAGGCACCACCAAACGATGATCGAGCCCGGCCATAAAGAGAATGAGTAATCCGCAGGTCAGCACCACAAACGTCGCGCCAAAATCCGGCTCACGAAGTAGGAGCGCACTCACGAAAAGCGCGATCAGTATGAATGGGCCCAGCCCACGAAGCACGCTTTGTTTGAGCGGCTGATTGGCGTGCAGAAACTCGGCCTTGCTCACCGCGTAACGTGCCGCAAAGAGAATCATCGCGATCTTCATCATCTCAGACGGCTGAAAGCTAAAGGGTCCCAAAGGAATCCAGCGACGTGCGCCGTTGACCACCCGGCCAATACCCGGAATGAGCACCAAGATCAAAAGCACCGTCGCCGCAAGAAATACCCATGGCGCAACACGTTCCCAGGTCTTCATGGGCGTGTCAAAAACGAACAGCGCAACGACGATGGCGATCAGTACAAAAAGCGCTTGTCGAAATAAAAAGTAGGTCGAGGAGTTCCTAGTTAACCGGCTCTCAGATGCGCTAGCGATAGACGAGGAATACACCATCAGCAAACCAATGGCCAAGAGCAGCACCACGATCCACACAAGGGTAATGTCGAATTCACGCGCAGCCGCGGCGGGCGCTTTGCCGCGTGCGGAAGAATCAGTTGCGCTGGCGAAACGTGCCCGCAGGTCATTGAGTACGGCGCTAAACATGTTTCACCGGCTCCTCGAACGCATCGCCCCTCGCAGCCGCCCATTGGCGAACCGCCACACCGAAGCGCTCTGCACGGTGCTCAAAATTGCGAAACATGTCCCAGCTGGCACAAGCCGGGGAGAGCAGCAAAACGTCGCCTGCTATCGCCTGATCGAGCGCGCTTTGGACGGCATCTTCAATTGACGTGAAGCGCACGTTTTTGATGCCCTTGCCGTTGAGTGCAGCCGCAATGGCCGCAGCATCTTGCCCAATTAAATGCACGGCTTTGCAGTGCCCGCAAGCCGCCGCAAGTTCGTCGAATGATTGACCTTTGCCGTCACCACCGGCAATTAGCCAGGTGGGCTTACGATTGCCATTGAGCGCGGCCGAGGTCGCAACGACCGTTGTGGCTTTCGAATCATTGATGACTTCAACGCCGCCCACGCGACCTATCCACTGATAGCGGTGCGCTACGCCAGCAAATGAGCGCATCACCGCGCCAACCGACGCGGAGGAGGGTGCCAGCGGCAGCGTGATGGCGTACGCAGCGAGCGCGTTCATGTAGTTGTGTGCGCCTCGCAGTTGCATGTCGGCGGCGCTAACAATCGATGTTTGACCGTGCAGTAAGTGCGTGACGGTTGGTGAGGCGCGTAAACCCACTTCGTCATCACTCGAAGGTGTGCTGCCACCAAAACTCACCTGCTTCACACCGCTGCGACGCATCGAATTCGACCAGACATCATCGCGATTGATGACTTGCTTTTTTGCGTTGACGAAGATCGCTGACTTGCTCGCGGCGTAGTCGAAAAAACTTGGATAGCGATCCAAGTGATTCGCGCTTACATTGAGCACAGTTGCGCTTTCGAGTACCAACGACTGCGTGGATTCGAGCTGAAAACTTGAGAGCTCCAGCACCCAAGTTTTGCAGTTCGGCTTCTCAGCCAATGCGTCAAGAATCGGCAGCCCAATGTTTCCCGCGACGACGGCATTTTGATCAACGCGTTTGGCGATCTCGCCTGCGATTGCGGTGGTCGTCGTCTTGCCGTTGGATCCAGTGATGCCAAAAACTTTGGCGTCGGCCGCCGCGGTACGGGCGAACAACTCAATGTCGCCCACCACGGGGATGCCAGCTTTGATCGCGGTGTTTAAGGCGTAGCTGGCGCGGGGGACACCGGGCGAGAGGGCGATTAAATCGCACGGTGGCAGTGCATCGCTAGTCACATCGTGGCGCTTCACGGTGACCGAGGGAAACTTGTCTCGAAGCAGCATTTCACCCGCCGGGTTGGCTGAACCATCGAGCACGGTAACGATTGCGCCACGCGCATGCAAGTGCCGCACGAGGGAGAGCCCGGTCGCACCGAGCCCCACTACGTTCACGCGACAATTGGCGAGCGAATTCGACACTACCTGCTATCTCAATTTCAGTGTTGAAAGACCGGCGAGCACCAGAAACATCGTGATGATCCAGAAACGAATAACCACATGGTTTTCATGCCAACCGCCTAGCTCGAAATGATGGTGCAGCGGCGCCATGCGAAAGATGCGTTTGCCTTTGCTGTACTTGAAGTACCCCACCTGCAGCATCACGCTGATGGTTTCCATCACGAACACGCCGCCCATCACCACGAGCACAATCTCTTGGCGCACGATCACGGCAATCGTGCCGAGCGATGCACCCAAGGCCAACGCGCCGACGTCGCCCATGAAAACCCGTGCGGGATGCGCGTTAAACCACAGAAATCCCAAACCCGCGCCCGCCATCGCACCGCAGTAAACCATGAGCTCCGCAGCGCCGGGAATGTAGGGAAAGAAGAGGTAGCGCGAGTAGTCTATGCGACCCACCACATAGGCGAATACGGCCAAAGCACTGCCCACCATCACGACGGGCATGATCGCTAATCCATCGAGTCCGTCTGTGAGATTGACCGCGTTACTAGTACCCACGATGACCAACCAAGTCAACGTGATGAATCCAAACACGCCCAGCGGATAGGCGATGTTCTTAAAAAACGGCACGATGAGATCGGCTTTCGATGGCAGCTCGTTGGTGAAACCACTTTGCATCCAACGGAAAATCAAGTCGAAGATTTTGTCGGAACTCGGCGCTGAAATCGCAAACGCAAGGTACACCGACGCGAGCAAGCCGACAAAGGCCTGCCAAAAGAGTTTCTCTTTGGCGGACATGCCTTTGGGGTTTTTGTGAACGACTTTGCGGTAATCGTCCACCCAACCAATCGCGCCGAAACCGATCATCACAAAGAGCACAACCCACACGAATCGATTGCTCAGATCAGCCCACAAGAGCGTGGAAATCGCAATCGAGAGCAGTACCATCGCGCCGCCCATCGTGGGCGTGCCTTGCTTCACCAAGTGCGTTTGCGGACCGTCGGTACGCACTGATTGCCCGATCTTCATTGCGAGCAACCAACGAATCATTCGTGGCCCGATCATCAGCGCAATCAGCATCGCTGTGGCGGTGGCGAGCACGGTGCGCATCGTGATGTAGTTGATAACACTCAATCCGCGAATGTCGTTCGCAAACAAATTGGCGAGCCAGAGCAGCATTAATTCGTCTCTTTCATAGAGGCTTCTAGTTGTTCGATGACGCGGTGCATGGCCATGGAGTGCGAGCCCTTGGCCAAGAGCGTCGTGTGTTTATCGAGCTCACCTGAGAGCGCATTGACGAGGGATTCAAGCGTTGAAAACGATTGACCCGAGCGACCGAAATGCTCGGCAACACTCGAAAAACGTTCACCTAAAGCGAACACCTGATCTAAGCCCGCCTCAGCCGCGTAACGCGCCACGTCGCCATGCAGTGCTTGCCAGTTTTCGCCCATTTCGGCCATATCGCCGATCACGAGGATGCGCTTTCCGGGTATCGTACGAAGCACGTCAATCGCGGCACGCATCGACGCTGGGTTGGCGTTGTAGCTGTCATCAATAGCGAGTGTGCCGTTCGGTAATTGCTTGTTGGTCAATCGGCCAGAGACATTGGTCGCAACTTGCAAACCCTCGATCATGGCGTGCGTTGGAATGCCAATGGCGTGTGCCGCGCTAATCGCAGCGAGTGCGTTACTTGCGTTGTGGGCACCGGGCATCGGCAGGTTGACACCGTGTTGCTCCGCGCTTTCGGACAAGCTGAAACTGAGGCGTGTTGGAGCGGCGAACGTACCGCGCACGGTAGAGTCAGCATGCGAGCCAAAGCCAATCTGCTTCAAGTCACGGGTGATAACTTGCCAGTAAGCGAAAAACGCATCGTCACGGTTGATGACCGCGCAGCCATCGGCCGCCAGCCCCTCGAAAATCTCTCCCTTGGCTTTGGCCACGCCCATCAGCGAGCCGACACCTTCAAGATGCGCAGGCCCCGCGTTAGTAATCACTGCGACATTGGGTTGAGCCAAGCGAGTCAGAAGCGCGATTTCGTCAAAGTGATTCATCCCCATCTCAACAATGGCAACCTTGTGGTGTGCGCCTAGCCGGAGCAGAGTGAGCGGCACACCGATGTGGTTATTCAAGTTGCCATGCGTTGCGAGCACTGCGTCGTCGCCGAAGTGGGCGCGCATGATGGACGCGAGCATTTGCTTTGTCGTCGTCTTGCCGTTGCTGCCTGTCACCGCGACCACAGGCACTGAAAACTGCTTTCGGTGCGCCTTCGAAATCGCCTGAAGTGCTGTCAGCGTGTCTGCCACTCGCAATACACACACATCGGCACTGACCGAGACCTCCTGGGACACCAACACACCCGCAGCGCCCGCAGCCACGGCCTGAGCGACAAACGCGTGGCCGTCAAATGATTCGCCCTTGAGCGCCACGAATAAGCAGCCCGCTTCGATCGCACGGCTGTCGATGACGACGCTCGTAAACATATGCGTCGAACCGCTCACCACCGCGTTACAAGCCGCTGCGATTTGGGCGCTAGAGAGCATGGTTCACCTCGCGGTGTTGCGCACGCTGCCCTAGGACTTGTTCTGCAATCTCAGCGTCTGAAAACGGATAGCGAACGCCTTTGATTTCCTGATAGTCCTCGTGACCTTTTCCGGCGATCAGAACGATATCGCCCGCAGCTGCTGACGCGATGGCAGCCGCAATGGCCTCGCGCCGATCTACGACAACGATCGTGGAGATTCCGGTTCGGGACACCAAGCCCGATTCGATATCGGTAATGATGTTTTCTGGAACTTCGCTTCGTGGATTGTCGCTCGTGATCACCACAGAATCGGCGAGCGTCGAGGCGATTTCGCCCATCTGTGGGCGTTTCGTGCGATCACGATCACCACCGCAACCAAACACCACGATGAGCTTTTGATGGGCGGTTTCTCGAAGGGTTTGCAGCGCTTTCGACAGAGCGTCTGGCGTGTGAGCGTAGTCAACATACACAGCAGGTTGCGCGCTCGCGGCGTTCGCCTCACCCACGCGCTGCATCCGACCTGGTGCCGCATTGACTTTCGAGAGCGCGGCTGCCACGTGTTCTGCATCGAAGCCTTGCGACACGAGTGTGGCCGCGACCGCGAGCATGTTGTAGGCGTTGAATCGCCCGATGATCGGCGTATCGACGATGAGCTCACCCCAAGGCGACGCGATCTCAAGCCGCATACCAGCACTGGTGCTGCGCGAGATTCGTCCGCGAACTAATCCCGCATTCATGCCGTAGCCGATAGTTTGCGGCAGCTTTCTCGCAATCAAACGGGCACCGAATTCGTCATCCGCATTGATGATGCGGTGCTTGGTCGGGTAGTCCGAAAAGAGCTTCGCCTTAGCCGCGCCGTAGGCGTCCATCGTGCCGTGGTAGTCGAGATGATCTTGTGTGAGATTGGTGAACACGGTGGCATCGAATCGCACGCCGCTTACGCGCCCTTGATCGAGCGCATGCGAGCTGACTTCCATCGCTACCGACTGCGCCCCAGCATCGAGTAATTCGCGCAAGGTGGTGTGCACGCTTGCAGCGTCGGGTGTCGTGTTGGCGGTAGCCTGTAAGGAGTCAAGCAACCCGCTGCCGAGCGTGCCGATGAGTCCGGCGCTTCCCGGTGTTTTGCTGAGCGTGTCGTAGGCTTGTGCCAGCCAGCTCGCGACGGTGGTTTTGCCGTTGGTTCCGGTCACGCCAACCACGCGCAAAGACTGTGATGGCCGACCGTAAAAGTCGTCGGCGACCACGCCAATATTTCGAGACAAGTTCTCAACGGCGATCATCGGCACCGCGTCGGTTGCACAGCTGACCGCACCTTCGCCCGGCTGCAGCAACACGGCGACCGCACCGGCTTTTACCGCTGATTCGATGTGGCGCCGACCATCGTTCACATGCCCCGGAAATGCCGCAAACACGTCACCACGTTTCACCGCGCGCGAATCAACCACCAAGCGACCTCGCTTGATACCGAGCTGATCGAGTCGCGTGATCGCGGGATGCGTCATGGCCGCTCCCGAAGCAGCGCAACGGTCACATCGCTCGCCGGTTGCGTTGGCGTGCTGGGCAGCGGCGCATCGAACGGCACTTCAAACAAACGAAGCGTTTGGCTCATCAGCGCCGAGAAAATGGGCGCTGCCACTTGACCGCCGTAAAAAATGCCGCCGGTGGGCTCATCCACCATCACTGCGATCACGTAGCGGGGATTTGATACCGGCGCGAGACCCGCGAACGAAGCCACGTATCGTCCTTCGGTGTAGACCGCACCGGCGAGCTTTTTCGCCGTGCCCGTTTTGCCCGCAACCCGATAGCCCGGTACTTGCGAGAGCGGTGCGGTGCCTTCACGATTGGTTGCCTTTTCGAGCATCGGCAACAGCTGTGCAACGGTCTCGGGCGAATACACGCGATTTTTCCGACCGCCGCCGTCGCTCTTGAAGAGTGTGACATTGACCACATTGCCGCGATTAGCAAACACCGTGTACGCACGAGCCAACTGCACCAAATTCACCGACAGACCGTAGCCATAGCTCATCGTTGCTTTTTCAATCGGACGCCAGGTTTGCGCCGCGCGAAGCCGGCCGTGCGCCTCGCCCGGAAATCCGGTTTGTGGAGCAACACCGAAGCCCGCGCGCTGCAAGTGCCGCCACATCACCTCGTTGGGCAAGCGCTCAGCGATACGCGCGGTGCCAACGTTGCTTGATTTTTGAACGATCTCAGTGATCGTCGCCACGCCGCCGCTACCGATGCTGTGACTGTCGCCAATCGTTGCGCCGTTGAGGGTGTAGCTGCCGCCCGTCATCGCAATGGTTTCATTGGCCTTGAGCACGCCGGTGTCGATGGCGGTGGCCACCGTGAACGGCTTCATCGTTGAGCCTGGTTCGAACAAATCGGCCACTGCACGGTTGCGTAGACCGCCTGTCGCTGCAGCGCTGCGATCACCGGGCTTGGCCGACGGATAATTCACCAGCGCCAAAATTTCGCCGGAATGCGCATCGAGCACAACGGCTGCGCCGCCCTTGGCACGATTGGCGTCCACGCCGCGTTTCAATTCACGAAACGCGATGTGTTGCACGCGCGAATCAAGCGCCAATTGCAAATCACGGCCCTGCTGCGGCGTGCGCAAACTACCGTGCTCTTCGACCACGCCACCACGACGATCCATGGTGACTCGCCGCGCACCGACTTTGCCCGACAACCACTCGTTTTGCGAGAGCTCGATGCCTTCTTGCCCGATGTCGTCCACGTTGGTGATGCCGAGCACTTGCCCCATCACCTCTTGCGACGGGTATTCGCGTTTGTATTCGCGTTGTAGTGACACGCCCGCGAGCTTCATCGCTGTGACAGCTTGTGCGGCTTCGGGGGTGATGCCGCGAGCCAGATACACCACATCGCGGTTGGACTCGGCTTTTTGTTTGATGTCGCTGCTGCGCTGGCCAATGGTTTTTGCCAATGCATCAATTTGCGCAGCGGTCATTTCAATTTGATCGGGAAACGCCAACACACCGTGCGCCGGAACGCTCGACGCCAGCACCGCGCCTTCGCGATCCAAAATCCGACCGCGCGATGCAGGCAACACCAAATCTCGGAGCGTTCGCGCATCGCCGCGCCGCGTTAAGTCATCATGCTGGATCACTTGCAGGTAAACGCCGCGACCCGCCATGATCGCGAAGCCGCCCAAGATCGTAAAGATCACAAAGTACACACGCCACGATGACCAGCGTCCGTTGCCTTTCGCGCTTGTCGAGCCTGTTTCGCTCGCGTAGTTTTGACGTGCCGCTTTCGGCGTGCTCTTTCCTGAGCCGCTGAACGCTCGCTTCAGCCAGCCACCGTTGCTATTGTTGGCTGTGTTCATTGACGCGCCCCTTTGGCTTCAGCGGCTACCGTTGCAGTTGCGGCGTCGCTACTTGCCACCGCTGAGCGCACTTCCACAATTGGCGAACGTGACAACTCTGGAAGCTCCATTTGTAGGCGCTCACGAGCCGTTTGCTCAACGCGCGTGGGGTTCGATAGTTTGGTTTGTGCGAGTGTCGCGCGCACGCGATCATTGTCGAGCTGATACGCCAAATCGCGAGCGCGATTGATCTCAATCGTGAGCTGACGCACTCGATACTGCGATGAAATCAGCGCGAACGCACTCACCCAAAGCAGCACGCCGATCACGATGTTGGACTTGGTCATTGCAAGCGCTCCGCAACGCGCAAACGAGCGCTTCTGGCGCGTGGATTCGCGGCGATTTCCTCGTCGCTCGGTGCAACATCGCTGCCGATCATGCGCAGCGTTGCAGCGGGCAAACCGAGCGCTTCAGTAGGCAAATGCCGCAGCCGTGGATCGACCGGCGTGCGCCCCGCTTGATCGCGCATCCACAATTTCACGATGCGATCTTCGAGCGAGTGAAACGTGATCACGGCGAGCCGCGCGCCGGGCGAGAGCAGGCCGAGCGATGCGCTCAGAGCCATGCTGAGCTCCTCGAGCTCCCGATTGATGTGAATCCGAATAGCTTGGAAGCTCTTCGTGGCCGGATGCTGCTTGTGACCCCGCGTTGGGACGGCTTTTTCGATAATCTGCGCAAGCTGTACGGTTCGCTCGATTGGTTGCCGCTCGCGTGTCGCAACAATCGCTGTTGCAATCCTCGAAGCAAACCGCTCTTCACCGTAGTCATGGATTACCGCCGCAATGTCAGTGAGGCTAGCGCGCGCCAACCAGTCGCGAGCTGTTTCGCCGTTGGATTGATCCATGCGCATGTCGAGCGGTCCATCGCGCATGAAGCTGAAGCCGCGCTCCCCTTCGTCGACTTGTGGGGAAGAGATGCCAATGTCGAGGAGCAAACCGTCGATTCGGGGCACGCCGATGCCGCGAAGCGCGGCGTCGACATTGCCGAAGTGCGAACGAACGAAGGTGAAACGCGGATCGTTGATCTCGTGTGATGCGGCTTCAGCTTGATGATCCCGATCCAGCGCGATGAGCCGCGCGCTCTGCGGCATGAGTCGAAGCAGTTCGCGCGAATGTCCGCCGCGACCAAAGGTGCCGTCAACGAGCACCGCGCCGCCACGCGCTGGGAGAAGTGCGGCGCATGCTTCATGGAGAAGCACTGAAATGTGGGGGCTGTGTTGCATCGAAGCGGGCTCATACCGACAGCCCGGCGAGCTCCGCCGGAGGGTCTTCGCGATACGAGCGCTGTGCCAGCTCAACTTCAGCGGCCCAGCCAGCTTCGCTCCACAGCTCGAAGCGACCGTTGGTGCCAACCATTTGCACTTTGCGATCAAGTTTCGCGTAGTCGCGCAACTCCGGGGTCAACAGGATCCGCCCATCGGTGTCAACGTCGTAATCGTTTTGCAGGCCCAGCCACAGCCGCTGCATGGCTTTGATGCGTGGATTGAGATTGGGAAGCGCCGAGACGCGTTGCGCGAAGCCTTCCCAATCAGCGCCGCGAAAGAGCAGCAGGCAGCCACTCGGGTCGGCAGTCACTGTGATTCGGCTCGTCAAAACCTCGCGGTAACGCGTCGGAATGGTCAAACGACCCTTCGCGTCCATCGAAAGTAGTGAAGCACCGGTAAGCATGCGGGAAATTATCCCACTTTTTTCCAATAACTAACACTTTTATTCACAAACTTCGTGAAATCGCAAAAAAGCAGAATTGTTATTGTTTTTCAGTAATTTACGCACACTCGCTAAAGTGGTTTTTTCATGAAAAATTCAATAAAAATAGTGAGTTATGCACAGTTGTGAAAGTGAATTCTCGCGGCTCGAAATGGGTGGTTTTTTCGACCTTTCGGCTTTGTGGTCGTGTTTCGGTGCGTGGCGAGTGCAAATCAGCGGCTAAAACGCCGAAAAACGGCGTAAAAGACCTCTGGTTTCGAAGTGAAAAGCGATGGGCTAGACAAGAAACAGCCATTTCTTTCAATGGCTTGATTCATATGGGCTTGCCGTACTTCGGATTGATTTTCACCTAAGCGATGAAACGGCTCGTAGCCCAGACAGACGTTGGCATTGAAGAAAAAAGTTGCTTTTATCGTTGGCAGGGCGGCTAACTTCACCGGAACGGTCGCGAGAATTCGTCAAAAAACTAGTTTTTCGCATAAAAAACGTTGAAATCGCGCTTTTCGTCTTGCCAGAGCTTCGGGCTGCGAAACCCGGCTTCGTGCAAGATCGCTTCGAATTGTTCGGGTGAATATTTGTACGAGTTTTCGGTGTGAATTCGCTCGCCCGCTGTGAAGGCACGAACCTCGCCGCGCACATGAATTTTCACGGCGCGCCTGGCTTCCAAATGCATCTCAATCCGGCCCATCGCTTCGTTGTAGAAACCGCGATGCTGCCAATCGTTCACATCGAAATCACAGCCGAGCAAACGATTGACGTTTCGGAGGGCGTTGAGGTTAAACGCCGCCGTCACGCCGAGCGCATCATCGTAGGCCGCATCGAGCCGCGCCTTGTCTTTCTTTGCATCGACGCCGATCAGCAAACCACAGTCGTGGGTGACGCAGTGCGCACGAATTTGTTTGAGAAACCACACCGCATCATCGGGTAAAAAATTGCCAATCGACGAGCCCGGATAGAAAAAAACCGTGGGCTGTTTTTCGATCACAGCGGTCACATCGAGCACCCGAGAAAAATCAGTGACCAACCCGAAGAGCTCGGGTGCATCAGCGTTTCCCGCGAGGCGAGAGAGCGCATCATTGAGCGCACTCTCTGAAATATCAACGCCCACATAGCGCGAAGGTTTGAGTGCAGCGAACCACTTTTCCGCCTTCACCGAATCCCCGGAACCGAGATCGACAAACTGCTTTCCGCTACCAATGACGGCTGCAATCTCGCGGCGAAATTTCTCGAAGATCGCCGCTTCGGTGCGCGTCGGGTAGTACTCATCGGTGAGCACGATGGCGTTGTAGAGCGTTGAGCCCAGCGCGTCGTAGAAAAACTTCGGCGACAAGCTCGCAGCGGGCGCGAGCAAGCCCTTTGCCAAGGCATCAAGTTCGGCCTTGGTATCTAGCTTCAAGGCATTGATGAGTGTGAAGCTGTTGTCGGAGAGCGAAGCTGGTTTGTGTGATGTGACTAGGCGATGGGGCATAGATCATTGTCTCCGAAGCGAGGGAGGGGAGTTTGTCCCCTCTCCCGCAAACGGGAGAGGGTTAGGGTGAGGGTGTCTCGGCGAAACTGTAGCCTTTGTTGGTGCAATTGGTCTGCGCGCCGCTCTGTCGTTAAATCTTTGCAACGCCACACACCCTCATCCCCAACCCTTCTCCCGCCTGCAGGAGAAGGGAGCCAGTCGCGCGTGAGGCAGATAGCACCACTCACCGCGCCAAACGAATTCCCGAAAACTGCCAGCGCTTTTCGGGTTGAAAAAAGTTGCGGTAGGTGGATCGCTCTGCGCGGGCGTGACCGCTGGGCGTGGCGCACGAACTGCCTCGCAAAACGAATTGATTGCACATGAATTTGCCGTTGTACTCGCCCACAGCGCCCGCTGCGGTTTTGAAACCGGGATAGCCCAAATACGCAGAGGCCGTCCATTGCCAAACGTGGTCGTGCAGTTGCTTAATCTCGCTGCGGCCGCTGGTGGCTGCGTGCTCCCACTCGGCCTCGGTGGGAAGGCGTGCGTCAGCCCATCGCGCGTACGCATCAGCTTCAAAAAAACTCACGTGACAGACCGGCGCATCAAGCTGCAATTTGCGCGATCCGCCGAGCGTGAATTCACTCCATTCACCGTCTGAGTCATCGCGCCAATACAGCGGCGCTCGCCACCCGCCGCGCTGCACTGCGTCGAAACCTTCGGAGAGCCACAGCTCGTGTCGCGTGTAGCCGCCATCGGCCACGAACGTCAAAAATTCGCGATTGGTGATCAAACGATTGGCGATCGTGAAGGGCTCGCAAAACACACGATGTCGCGGTAATTCGTTGTCGAACGCGAAGCCCTGTGGATCGGCCCTTACATCATGTCCGATTTCAATCAAACCGCCGTCAAACTTCTCGAATCGGAGTGACAGATCGACCATCGGTTTTGGATGAACGAGCGCGTCGGAATAGACCGGTGCAGTGGGGTTGAGCGAGAACAAATGCTTCAAATCGGTGAGCATCAATTCCTGATGTTGTTGCTCGTGATTAATGCCCAGCGTCACGAGCGCGGCGATCGTTTCTAAATCAATCGTTTCATCGAGCAAAAGCGCCCGCATGGCTCGATCCACGTGCGAGCGATACGCCAAGACGTGCTCGAGTGTTGGTCGCGTCACGAGGCCGCGCTCCGGTCGCGGATGTCGCTCACCGACTGCGTGGTAATAGCTGTTGAAGAGCACCTTGAATTGCGGATCAAACGCGACATAGCCTGCTCGAAATTCGCTGAGTAAAAACGTCTCAAAAAACCACGTGATGTGCGCCAAATGCCATTTGATCGGACTCGCGTCGGGCATCGATTGCGCTTGGCAATCCTCGGGCGACAGCGGCGCAGCTAGCGCGAGCGATGCCGCGCGACAGCGCTCAAAAGCGTCAACCAGTGCGGTGCGTTCATCGGCGCTGCGAGCGGCCTTGGGCGAGGTCGCTACGAGCTTCACGGCGTGGGATGGTTTCATAGGCGAATTCTGGTGCAAGCAATGAGTGCGATGATTGGTCGAACAGACGCGCCGTCTCCTTACGGACATCGTCGCGCCCTCCGTTTTACTCTGATTGGTCACGTGCCCGATTTCCATCCACGTAGCACTACGCCAGCGGCTTTTGAGCTGCTGACGCTGCTACGCTTACGACCTATGACTACGTCCCGACCCCATCGCGCTCAAACGCTCACCCTGCGCGGCCATCGCGTGCAATGTTTAACCTGGGGCGATCCGTCGCAGCCGCCAGTATTGATGTTGCACGGCTGGATGGACGTTGCGGCGTCCTTTCAGTTTTTAGTCGATGCAATGGCAGATGATCGCTTCGTGATCGCGCCAGATCAGCGCGGTTACGGCGGCACGGATTGGACGCGCGAAACGGCGGGCGGCTATTGGTTCGCGGAATACGTGGCTGATCTTGAGGCGGTGATCGATCATTTTTCACCCGATGCGCCGATTGATTTAGTAGGGCACAGTTTGGGTGGCAACGTGTGCTCGATGTACGCAGGGCTGCGGCCCCATCGCGTGCGGCGTTTAGTCTCGCTCGATGGCTTTGGGATTCCCGCATCGTCGGCGAGCAAAGCGCCTGCGCAGTTTCGCAAATGGCTTGATGCGATCAAGGTACCGAGCACGCTTTCAAGCTATGAATCGCTCAGTAAGGTTGCGGATCGATTGCAGAAAAACAATTCGCGTCTGCGCCGAGACCGCGCCGAATGGCTCGCTGCGCACTGGGCATCGAAACAAGCCGATGGTCGCTGGCATTTGCTCGCTGATCCAGCCCATAAATTACCGTTTCCAACGACGTATCGTTTAGATGAAGCCATCGCCATTTGGAGCGAAGTGACGGCGCCCACGCTGTGGATTGGTGCGAGCGAATCCGAGGCGAAGCAGTGGAATGGCTACACCGATGACACGGTCGTGCCGAGCTCGCGCGAAGGGCATGTGCTGGGTACCTTTGCGTCGCGGCTTGCCGCGTTTCGCGACATTGAGTTTCGCGTCGTTCAACGTGCCGGACACATGCTGCATCACGACGAGCCCGAAGCGGTGGCGGCGCTGGTCGAAGCGCATCTTCGGTGACACCGCGCCGCAGCCCGCGAGTAGCGGTGATTTTGGCGGCGCTCCTCGTGATCGCGATGACGGTATCGCTGGCTTTCGGCGCGTATCCCATTTCACTCATCGCGCTCCTTCGCGGCGAGCTTGATGCCACCGCGATGAACGTGCTCATCGATCTGCGAGCGCCGCGCATTGCAACGGCGTGCGTGGCCGGTGCGGCGTTTGCGTTAGCCGGTGCGGCGCTGCAAGCCTTGTTCCGAAATCCGTTGGCCGATCCGGGGTTATTGGGCGTGCCGTCGGCGGCGGGATTGGGCGCGGCGATTGCCGTGGTGCTGCTCGCGCCATCCGGCTGGATGGCGCTGGCGATTTGGCCTGCGGCGATGCTCGGCGCGTTGGTGGCGGTCGCGATTTTGATTGCATTTGCGAGCGGCGCTCGGCAGCTCGGAGCGCAGGCGACGAGTTCGCTCTTGCTATTGGGTGTTGCGATCAATGCCGCCTGCGGCGCGTCGCTCGCACTCATCACATCCCTCGCGACCGAATCACAGCTGCGAACCTTGGCGTTTTGGATGCTCGGAAGTTTCGCGAACTTGAGTTGGCCGGTGATCGCTGCGATGGCCTTGAGCAGCGCCCTTGCGGGTCTGTTTTTGCTCCGCGACGCCAATGCGCTGGGGGCATTGACGCTCGGTGAGCGAACCGCGCGCTCGGTCGGTGTGAATTTGAAACAGCTCCGCATTCGTGTCGCGATTGCCTGCGCGGTGCTCGTTGCCGTGGTCACAGCGTTTTGCGGCAACGTTGCGTTTGTCGGGCTTGCAGCGCCGCATCTGGCGCGAATGTGGGTCGGTGCGCAGCAGCGCGGTGTGATGGTCATTTCGATGCTCATCGGCGCGCTCCTTTGTGTGATGGCAGACATCCTTGCGCGGGCGTTAGCTTCTCCGGTTGAGCTGCCCGTGGGCGCGATCACTTCGATCATCGGTGTGCCGATGCTGGTGTGGCTGGTGCTTCGTTTGTCGCGCGCCTCGTCGATGTCGGGGGCGGCGCGATGAATACGTCAAACACGTCGAATGCTACGAACGCCCTATTGCGCGTTGTTGATTTGAGTGTTCACGTGGCTGGCGTCCCACTCGTTGAATCGATTAGCTTCGAGATTCAGACGGGCGAAGTACTGGCGGTTTTGGGTGCGAACGGCGCGGGGAAAAGCACCTTACTCTCGG
>JAAFHR010000060.1 GCA_013298455.1 Betaproteobacteria bacterium
CGGGCAGTTCGCCACATTATTCGCGGCAAGCCGCTCCTACAGCGCGACGCTCTTGCCGCCTACAATCCCCCGCATGGCCAACATCAAAAAAACGTTACTCCTCACCGGCGCGTCGCGCGGCATTGGGCATGCCACGGTGAAGCATTTTCATGCGGCGGAATGGCGTGTGATTACCGTTTCAAGGCAACCCTTTGACAAGATTTGCCCGTGGCCGCAGGGTGAAAAGGATCACATTCAGCTCGATCTCAACGAGATGAGCCATTTCGACGATGTGATCGCTCGCGTCAAAGCCAAGCTCGCCGAACCCGAGAGTGACGGCAAGCTCGCCGCGCTTGTGAACAACGCCGCTATTTCGCCCAAACTCGCGGGCGGCAAACGCATGGGCTCGCTCGACACAGGGATCGCAACGTGGCAAAACGTATTCAACGTAAACCTATTTTCAACGGCGCTCTTGGCGCGCGGTTTGTTTGACGAGCTCAAAGCCGCGCAAGGCAGTGTGGTCAACGTGACTTCGATTGCGGGCGGCAAGGTGCATCCGTTTGCGGGCGTTGCCTACGCCACGTCGAAAGCTGCGCTCGCCGCATTAACTCGCGAAATGGCGCATGATTTCGCACCCTACGGCGTCCGCTGCAACGCGATTGCCCCCGGCGAAATTGACACCTCAATCCTCTCGCCCGGTACGGATCAAATCGTTGAAAACGAGATTCCGATGAAGCGCTTGGGCAAACCGTCCGAAGTGGCGCAGGTGATCTACTTTTTGTGCACGTCGCAGAGCTCGTATGTGAATGGCGCGGAAATCCACGTCAACGGCGGAGAGCATGTTTAGTTTGCTGCTGCGAGCGCGTTTAGTTCCTCCCCCTTCAAGGGGGAGGTTAGGTGGCGGATGGTTTTCCTTCGTTGCTCCGAGCCGCCTGCGACCAAAAACCATCCCCACCCTAACCCTCCCCTTGAAGGGGAGGGGACAGAGCACGAGCCTGCACGCATGACCCTCTGGCGAGCAACACGTCGCTTCTTCAAGGGCGACGGGATGGTCTACGCTGGGTACTTGGCGTTTTTGTCGCTGCTGATGTTGCTGCCCACGCTCGGTGTGCTCTTTTGGTTTTCGCAACAAAGCACGATCATTCGAACCGCTGATGCGGCGTTTCGCGATTTTTTGTTTTCCAATTTGATTCCCGATGCGGCCAAGCAAGCCGTCGCGGTGATCGACAAATTGCGCGCCAACGCGCGTGGTTTAGGCATTGCGGGTGTGGCGATCGTGGTTGCCGATTTAGTGCTGAAAGCATTGGCGCTCAACGCTGCGGTTGATCGCATTTGGATGGGCGCGCGGCGACGCTGGTATCGGTTTGCCAGTGGCGCGATTGTGATGCTGATCGTGGTGCCGATTGTGGTGGGCACGCTCTACTGGATCGTTCGTTTCTGCGAGCGCTTTTTGATGAACTTAATTCCAGCGTTTCGAAGCACGATTGATGTGGCATTCAATCCGTTTGAGGTCGGTATTCCCTTGATCGCTGCACTCATCTTGATCTACAAATGGATTCCCACGCATGTAAGCTCGTGGCGGCCACCCATCGCCGCAGCGCTCCTCATCGCCGCGCTCTTGGAAATCGCGCGCTACGTCATTACGCACTACTTCGCGACCCTGCAACAACTCAAATCCTTATACGGCGCATTCATCGCGATGCCAGTGCTGATGGTGAGTGCGTTTGTGATGTGGGCATTGGTGCTCTTTGGCTACGCACTCGTTGCCGAGGGCTTTGGAAAAAATTTGCATTGGCCGTTTGGAAAGCAACGCGGCACCGCCAAACCTAAGGTTGCAGCGGCACCATGAGTTTGCTCGTTGACAGCGCCGCCGAGGCGATACGGATGGTGGCAAGCGCTGATGGCAAGCTCTTGGAAATCGCTGTGCTTTCGCTTCGCGTGAGCGCTACGGCAACACTCATCGCCGCAATCATCGCATTGCCGATTGCGGCATGGGTCGCACAAACACGTTCTGCCTTGAAAACGCCAGTCGTCGTGGTGCTTAATGCCTGCATGGGTTTGCCGCCGGTGATCGTGGGGCTCGTGGTGTACCTGCTCCTATCGCGAAGCGGGCCGCTCGGAGCGCTGGGCTGGCTCTTCACGCCCAGCGGAATGATTTTTGCGCAGACGGTGCTCATCACGCCCATCATCGCCGCGCTCGCTCGACAAACGCTTGAAGATGCGCAAATCGAGTATCGGGATTTGTTCGCTTCACTGGGGCTGTCGCGCTGGCAATCGCTCGTGACCTTACTCGTTGAAACTCGGTTTTCGTTGCTGGTGGTGCTGCTCGCGGGCTTCGGTCGCGCCATCGCTGAGGTCGGTGCGGTGATGATGGTGGGCGGCAATATTGCGGGTGAAACCCGCGTGATGACCACCGCGATTGCGCTTGAAACATCAAAGGGTGAATTGGCGCTGGCGCTCGCACTGGGCATGGTGCTCCTCGCGATTGTGCTGGTCGTCAATGGCTTCGCACACTGGGGAAAAATGTGGATCGGCCGACGCTATGGTTGATGCGTCGCACACTTGCGTTGCGCTCAACGGCGTGTCAGCGGTTGCTGGCGGTACGACGATTCTTCGTGATGTAACGCTTGTCATTGCACCCGGTGAATGCGTTGCGGTGTTGGGTGCGAATGGTGCGGGCAAATCGAGTTTGCTGCGCTTGATGAACGGCTTGCTCGCGACGAATTCCGGCAGTGCGCACACGCCTTCGTCGCGGGATCAAGCGCTGATTTTTCAGCGTCCAGTGCTTTTAAAGCGCAGTGTGCTTGATAACGTTTCCTTTGCACTCAAAACGCGTGGCGTTGCCGCCGATGATGCGGCAGAGATTGCCCGCGAAAAACTAGCCGCCTGCGGTCTCGCGACGTTTGCTGATCGCTACGCGCGAACGCTCTCTGGCGGCGAGCAGCAAAAACTCGCGCTCGCCCGCGCTTGGGCATTGCAGCCCAAACTACTCTTGGCCGACGAACCCACCGCCAATTTAGCGCCCGCAGCCGTGCATTCGGTCGAAACGATTTTGCATCGCATGCATGTGGCGGGCGCGACGATTGTGCTCGCCACGCACAATCGGGGGCAAGCCAAGCGGCTTGCGACACGGGTGATCTTTATGGCGGATTCGACCATCGTAGAGGATCGTCCAGCGAATGACTTTTTCGCTTCGCCACAGTCGGCCGAGGCTATTGAATACCTAGCGGTGGAGCGGGCATGAAACTGTTTTTGAAAGGTCTTGTGGCAGCGGGGCTCTCACTCTGCGCATCGCTGAGCGCGGCGGAAACGATCGTCGTTGCGTCAACCACTTCCACCGACCAATCGGGCTTGTTCGCCCACCTCTTGCCCGCATTCGAAAAGGCAAGTGGCGTGAAAGTGAAAGTGGTGGCGCTCGGCTCGGGGCAAGCGCTTGATGTGGGGCGGCGAGGGGACGCAGACGCTGTGTTTGTGCACGATCAAATCGCCGAGGAGAAATTTGTCGCGGATGGCTTTGGTGTAGCGCGAGTTCCGGTGATGTACAACGACTTTGTGCTGATCGGCCCAGCAACGGATCCCGCAAGGGCGGCGGGCAGAGACATCGTCGCGGGTCTCGCGGCGGTTTACTCCGCAAAGGCGGACTTCGTGTCGCGGGGCGACAAAAGCGGCACCCACGCCGCTGAGCTGCGCCTCTGGAAACAAGCGGGGCTCGATCCCGCGAGTGAAAAAGCAAAGTGGTACCGAGACACAGGATCGGGCATGGGCCCCGCGCTCAACACCGCTGCGGCGATGAATGCTTACGTCCTCTCGGATCGCGCCACATGGCTCGCCTTCAAGAATCGACAAAACCTAAAAATCATCGTCGAGGGCGACAGTAAGCTCTTCAACCAATACGGCGTGATGTTGGTCAATCCAAAAAAGCATGCGCACATCAAAGCGCAGCCTGCGCAGCGCTTCATTGATTGGTTGGTGAGCGGTGAAGGCCAAGCCGTGATCGCGAGCTTTCGGATCAACGGCGAGCAGTTGTTTTTTCCGAATGCGCGGAAGTGAAGTCTTTCGGCGGAACCGAAAACTCGCTCCCTCTCCCGCAGGCGGGAGAGGGCTGGGGTGAGGGTGGCGAATGATGAGTGAACTTTCACTGGACGGAATCCAACAGGGTATTGAGCGCGCGGGACACCCTCATCCCCATCCCTTCTCCCGCCTGCAGGAGAAGGGGGTCGATTCCTCTCCCTTCGGGGGAGAGGGAGACACACTCAGCGTCGCCGCAAATCCTTAAACGCCGAAAACTCCCATTCGCGCATCGCTAGCACCAAGGTGAATCCCTCGCGCTGATGCGCTGGCAGTTTTTGATCCGCCAAGTGTTGCTGCGCAAATTCTTGCGCCACGCGTTGTAGCTTTTCATTAAAGCTCATGGCCGCATCACGCCCAATGCTGCCGTGGACCAGCATCAATGTCTCATCGGCTGCTGCAAAACTCCCGGCGTAGTAATCAGGCAGCACATGCTGCCGAAAAAACTTCATGATCGGCCCCTCGGGGCGCCAGCGAAATGTTTTTGCGAGCTTGAGTCGGTAGCGGTTGAGTGGCTTGAGTTCGATGACACCCAGGCGATCCAACTGCGTTAACGCCTTGATGCATTCCGGTGCGCTGATGCTGTAGCTTGAAGTGATCTGCTCAAACGTCCACTGGCTCAAGCAACAGATGCCAACCAAGAGCGTGTGCTTGCTATTGACGAGTGCTTTTTCTTGATCGTGGCTGAGCTCTTGTACCAACACTTGCGCATCGGCCACGCTTCGGGCGAGCTCTGCGAAATCGATCTTCAGCGCACGGCAAATCTCATCCACACGAGATAGCGTCATCTCACGCTGGCTAAACATGCGCTTGACCGACGACTCACTCATCTTGATCCTTTCGGCAAGATCAGCGTAGGTTAAATCCGCCGCTTTGAGCTCATGTTTGAGCGCGTCAATTAGGTCAGTCGTGCCAGCCATGAGTATTAAATATCGGTACTTTGGATAGCTCCGCATGGTACATCTTCGAGTGGTTGCGCGACGCTAGCTTGCGCTGGGTAGCATTGGGTTACTCGTCGTAAGCCAATCAACGGAACACCCATGTCAGAACAAAGCCAATTCGGTCTACTTAGCGAACGCCGCTTCGCCCCATTTTTCTGGACGCAGTTTTTGGGCGCGATGAACGACAACGTGTTCAAGAACGGCATGATCATTTTTATGACCTTTGGCGGGCTCACCATGGCGGGTATGAAAACCGATCTGCTGGTGAATGCTGCGGGCGCAGTGTTCATCCTGCCGTTTGTGCTGTTCTCGGCGTTTGCGGGGCAACTGGCCGATAAGTACGAGAAAACGCGAGTCATTCGCGGCGTCAAGATCATGGAAATTGCCGTCATGGCGCTCGCAGCGGTGGGCTTTGTCGCGGCTAACTTGGCGATCCTTTTTGCGTGTTTGTTTTTGATGGGTTTGCACTCAACGCTCTTTGGGCCCGTCAAATACGGCATCTTGCCGCAAGCCTTGAAGCAAGAGGAGTTGATCGGCGGCAACGGGCTCGTTGAATCGGGCACCTTTGTGGCGATTTTGCTCGGCACGATTGTGGGTGGCGTTGTCGTTGCCATCGTGCCGAGCGGCCCGATGTATGTCGCAATCGCAACCTTAGTGCTCGCGGTGATTGGTTACGTGATTTCTCGCAAAGTACCCGAAGCGCTGCCCACCGATCCGTCGCTCAAACTCAATTGGAATCCGTTCACCGAGACCGCACGAAACATCAAGCTTGGGATGAGCAATATCGTCGTGTGGCGCTCGATGCTCGGGATTTCGTGGCTTTGGTTTTACGGCGCGATGCTCTTGAATCAATTCGCACCGATGGCCAAAGACGTGCTCGGTGGCAATGCGCAAGTTGCGACACTATTGCTCGCAGTGTTTGCGATTGGCGTGGCAGTCGGATCGCTCTTGTGTGAGCGCTTGTCGGGGCATAAGGTTGAAATTGGTTTGGTGCCGCTCGGATCGATTGGCATGACCGTGTTTGCGCTCGATTTGTATTTCGCGCTCAAGGCGTTGCCGCCGCTTCCGGCCACGATCACGAGCGACATTGCAACACACATGGGTGCAATGGCGTTTTTGAAAGACAGCGCGCATTGGCGAGTGCTCTTCGATCTGTTCATGCTCTCGGTGAGCGGTGGCTTGTTTAGCGTGCCGCTGTACGCCTTGATTCAAGAGCGCGCCGAGCCCACGCATCGTTCGCGGATCATCGCTGCCAACAACATCGTTAACGCGATTTTTATGGTGGTATCGGCGCTCTTGGCGATGGCGCTCATCAAGCTCTTTGATTTCGGCGTAAAGGAGTTGATCCTCACCATTGCGATTTTGAACGGTATCGTCGCGCTGTACATCTACGTCCTCACCCCCGAATTTTTGTTGCGATTCGTGTGCTGGATGATCATGTCGCTCTCGTACAAATTGAGCATCAAAGGCATGCACAACATCCCCGACAAAGGGCCAGTCATCATCGTTGCTAACCATGTGAGCTATGTCGATGCGCTCATCATCTCCGCTGCTGTACGTCGCCCGCTGCAATTCGTGATGGATCACAACATCTTCAAAACGCCCGGCCTCGGTTGGGTGTTTCGGCAGATGAAGGCGATCCCGATTGCCGGCTCGAAGGAAGACCCCGCGAAAATGGAAGCGGCTTTCGCCCGAGTCCGCCAAGCGCTTGCTGAAGGCGAAGCCGTAGCGGTGTTCCCCGAGGGCAAGCTCACTTCAACCGGGGAGATGAATCCATTCCGCCCCGGCATCGAGCGCATCGTGTCAGAAACCGGTGCGCCCGTGGTGCCGATTGCGCTACGCGGCTTGTGGGGCAGCTTCTTTAGCCGCGCCAAAGACGGCAAAGCGTTTCGCACATTTCGCGGGTTTTTTAATCGGATTGAGGTGGAGGCGGGGGAGTTGGTGACCGCTTCTGATGTGACGGCGAAGCGGTTGGAGGAGGCGGTTTTGGGGATGCGGGGCAATGGGCGGTGAGTTGTGCGCAGCGCGAAAACGCATTGAAGCCGGAGTGCTGTTCGCGCTGCTTCCTGCAAATCTCGTTTACTGGCCTTTGGCTGTGGCAGGAGGTGCGTTGGGCAACGGAGCTACCGCTTTTGCCCACTCTGCCGCGCTTTGGTGTCCAGCGGTCGCAACGGCCGTAGTTCTGGTCGGGTCGTTAAGGCGTCTCGGACGCTCCGTCAGTTTTTGCCTGGCTGCTGTTCCCTTACTGTCCGGCGCTTATTGGACGGTTGGTTTGTTTGGACCGTTCGTTGTTTGCGTCGTGGTCTCGGGTAGCTGCTCGTAAAGGTCAAGTGAACTTCTGATTGAAAGGGTTCGTTCGGCTGTTAGTTCGTTCCGCTCTCATTTGAGCTGACTTCGACAAAACACATCGGCTCAGAGAAGCAGAGCGTCGTTCAGCCAGCCCTTCGACAGGCTCAGGGCGAACGGATTGGGAATTGGCTCGTAGATGCGAACGATTGTTCTGAGCGCCTACTCCCAAACCGTTCGCCCTGAGCTTGTCGAAGCCTGTCCTGAGCTTAGTCGAAGGGGGTTCGTGGCATCATCGCCAACTTCGTGGATCAGAGCCCAACTCCGTCATGGCATTCTTCACCTACCTCCTGCGCTGCTCAGACGACTCGTACTACGCAGGCCACACTGACAACATCGAAGTCAGAATGAATCAGCATCGGGAAGCCACGGACGGTTATGTTGCCGAACGACGCCCATTTTTAGTGGAATGGGTGGGCGAGTTTGAGTCCCGCGCTAAGGCGCTTGCCTTCGAGTTGAAAATTAAAGGCTGGTCTCGGGCTAAGAAATTCGCGTTGATTCATGGGGATTGGAATGAAGTGTCCAGGCTCTCCCGACCGAGCGGGGAGTTCAGCAACCAACCCTTCGACAAGCTCAGGGCGAACGAGGGAGAGGCATCTCCGCGCGAGAGATTTGAAGTACGCGCCCAGCGGGGGAGCGTGCCAGCTGCGCTTGCAGTTCTGGATCGCCTTGGCTACGACGGCGACAACTAAAATACCCGCATGTCTGGAAACACCCTCGGCCACCTCTTCTCTGTCACCACGTTTGGCGAATCGCACGGGCCGGCGATTGGTTGTGTGATTGATGGTTGTCCGCCGGGGATGGCGCTCTCCGCTGCGGATTTGCAGCCGGATTTGGATCGCCGCAAACCGGGTACGTCGCGGCATGTCACGCAGCGCAAAGAAGACGACGTTGTCGAGATTCTCTCGGGGGTGTTTGAGGGCGTCACGACGGGCACGCCCATCGGGTTGTTGATCCGAAACACCGATCAGCGCAGCAAAGATTACGGCAACATTGTCGACACCTTTCGTCCGGGGCATGCCGATTACACCTATTGGATGAAATACGGTCAGCGCGATTACCGTGGAGGCGGACGTTCTTCGGCGCGGCTTACGGCGCCGATTGTGGCGGCGGGTGCGGTAGCGAAGAAGTGGCTCGCTGAGCGCTACGGTGTGACGGTGCGCGGCTACTGTTCGCAAATTGGCGAGGTGGCGATTCCGTTTGAATCCCATGATGACGTGAACGGAAATCCGTTTTTCGCCGCGGTGAAAAATGATTCACCTAAACTCACCGAGCTTGAAAATTACATGGACGCGCTCCGAAAATCGGGCGACAGCTGCGGCGCGAAAATTTACGTTGAAGCGGTCGGCGTACCCGTGGGTTGGGGCGAACCGGTGTTTGATCGAATCGACGCTGATATTGCGCATGCAATGATGGGTTTGAATGCGGTGAAGGGCGTTGAAATCGGCGCTGGCTTCGCGAGCGTTTCGCAGAAAGGCACCGAGCATTCCGACGAAATTCGCGATGGAAAATTCGCGAGTAACAACGCGGGCGGCGTGTTGGGTGGCATTTCGACGGGGCAAGCGATCACGGTCAACATCGCAATTAAGCCCACGAGCAGCATGCGCCTTGATCGCGAAACGATTGATAAATTGGGCAACGCGGTCACGATTAACACCCACGGTCGCCATGATCCCTGCGTGGGGATTCGCGCCACGCCGATTGCCGAGGCGCTCTTGTCGCTGGTCTTGATCGATCATGCGCTGCGGCATCGGGCTCAGAATGCGGATGTGGTGGTCGCCACGCCGAGGGTAGCGTAGACTGCGCTCCAAAACTCGGCGGGCGGATTGATTTTTGACGCAGATTCCCGCAGATTGCCACACGGATTCGCGCTGATTTTCTAATCTGTGTAACTCGGCGTCAAAATCTGTGCAAATCTGCGGCAAAGCTTTTTGAAACTTACGATACAGCTTACGCAACTGAGGCACTCGCATGAACCCCATTCAATGGCAGCTCTATCGTTTTTCATTTTGGCTCGCACCGTTGGTCGGGCTCTCTTTCTACAAGGGGGCGTCTGCGGCTATCGCCGATCCTTCGATGGCTTGGATGACTTGGTGGGGCGCCATCGTGACCTATGGTTTGGTGCCGATTATTGATCTGATGTTGGGTCGGGTTCGCACGCAATTTAGCAAAGATGAACAAGCGCGGTTGGTACGCGATCCGATGCTTCGGGCGATGCCGTGGGTGTGTGCGGCGGTGTGGCTCGCAACGCTGGCGTGGGCGATTTCTGTCGTGCCGAGCATCATGCAGCTGCCGCTCTACGCAGTGATCGGCTTCGTGGTGTCGCTCGGGATTGCGGGCGGCATTTTGGCGATCAATGTGGGGCATGAGCTCATTCATCGCAACAACAAAGCCGAGCGCTTCATGGGCGGCGTGTTGCTCGCGAGCGTTTGCTACGGCGTGTTTAAGGTGGAGCATGTGCGCGGCCATCATCTGCGTGTGGCGACTGCCGACGATCCCGCAACCGCGCGGCTCAATGAAACGATTTACACCTTCGTGCCGCGTGCGATTTTCGGCACCTTTGCGCATGCGTGGGCGATTGATCAACAGCGCTTGTCGAGAGAGGGCGTTCGTGGGTTTGCGGCGTTTGTTCGCAATGAATCGCTGCACTGGGGGGCGCTGACTCTGGTTTTGGCGTTCGCTGCGTATATCGCCTCGGGATTCGCGGGGCTGATGGTGTTCGCCGTGGGCGGTTTGATCGCCATCATTGAGCTCGAGCTCGTCGATTACATCGAACACTACGGGCTCGTTCGTCGGCGCGACGAAAGCGGCGCGTTAGAGGCCGTTCGCTACGAGCATTCGTGGGATTACTCGGGCTGGTTCACCAACGCATTGCTCTTGAATTTGCAGCGCCACAGCGATCACCATGCCCACGGCGGACGAGCGTTTGGCGCACTCAATTCACACCCCGAAGCGCCGCAGTTGCCCGCGAGTTACGCCGCGATGATTTTGGCCGCGCTGGTGCCGCCGCTCTACCGGCGCATCATTCATCCACGGCTCAAAATCGCCGTTTGATCAGTATTCCTAGCTTGTTTGATGTAAGCCTTAAAAATAAAGGGCTCTACGCAGGATTTCGGAAAAATCAGATTACAGCCTAAATACTTCGAGACCCTTTATCCTCGGTGCTTTGAAAGAAAAGCCGTGTCCTTTCTCGCAATGAATCACGACTTCCCCGCGCCGCCCCTCGCGGGTCATAATTGAATTCGGTTTCACTTCACATCACAACAAAGACACATCATGCGACTCATTCTTCTCGGCGCTCCGGGGGCGGGCAAGGGCACACAGGCCAAATTCATCTGCGAGAAGTTTTCGATTCCGCAAATCTCGACGGGCGACATGCTCCGCGCGGCCGTCAAAGCAGGCACGCCGCTCGGCTTGGCCGCGAAAAAAGTGATGGATTCTGGCGCGTTGGTGTCGGATGACATCATCATCGGTTTGGTCAAAGAGCGCCTCACGCAACCCGATTGCAAAAACGGCTACCTGTTTGATGGTTTCCCGCGCACCATTCCGCAGGCTGAAGCAATGAAAGATGCGGGTGTTGCACTCGATTACGTCTTGGAAATTCATGTCGATGACAGCGTGATTTTGGATCGAATGATCGGTCGCCGCGTGCATGTGGCCTCGGGCCGGACTTATCACATCGTTCACAACCCGCCGAAAGTTGCAGGCATTGACGACGTGACTGGCGAAGAGCTCATTCAGCGCAAAGACGACGAAGAAGAAACCGTGAAATTTCGACTCAAGGTCTATCACGACCAAACCGAAGTGCTCTTGGGCTACTACGGCGATTTGGCGAAGGCTGGAAAGCCCGGTGCGCCGAAATACGTGAAGGTTGAAGGCGTGGGCTCGGTTGATGCGATTACTTCGAAGGTGATGGCGGCGTTGAGCTAGCGGTGCGAGTTTAGAACCCATGTTCCCCTCTCCCCAACCCTCTGCCTCAAGGGGAGAGGGAGCCAACTAACCCATCTCCCTACAATCAAGCGATGCTCCACCCTGATCGCTTTTTCTCCGCCGAGCCTTCGCAACGTGACATCGCGCGACGGCTTTATTCGCTCGTTAAAGACCTGCCGATTGTGAGCCCGCATGGGCACACCGATCCCGCTTGGTTCGCGACGAACGAGCCGTTTTCCGACGCCGCTACGCTCTTCATCAAACCCGATCACTACATCTTTCGGATGCTCTATTCGCAGGGCATTGAGATGGAGCGCCTCGGCATCGCCCGCAGAGACGGCGTACCCGTTGAAACCGACAACCGAAAGATTTGGAAGCTCTTCGCTGAACACTGGCATGTGTTTCGCGGCACACCGTCATCGATTTGGTTTACGCACGCGCTAGAAA
>JAAFHR010000061.1 GCA_013298455.1 Betaproteobacteria bacterium
TCGGCGGCTGAGCGCGCTGCGGGTGTCGTTGCGTTTTCCTCGGGTAATCATGCGCAGGCCGTAGCGCTCTCGGCGCAGCTGTTGGGATGCAAAGCAGTGATCGTGATGCCGCAAGATGCGCCTCCGCTGAAGATCGAGGCAACCCGAGGCTATGGCGCCGAAGTCGTCTTGTACGATCGGTATACCCAAGATCGTGCCGCGATTGCCGCACAGATACAACAAGAACGCGGCGGCACCCTGATCCCGCCTTACGACTATTTGCCCGTGATGGCCGGACAAGGCACCTGCGGCTTAGAGATCGCGCTCGATGCCGGTCGTATTGATTCGCTCATCGTCTGCGCCAGCGGTGGCGGATTGCTTTCCGGTTGCACAGTGGCGGTCAAGCAGCTCCTGCCGAATTGTGAAGTCTTCGGTGCCGAGCCGCTGGCGGGAAACGATATGCAGCAATCGCTGCGCTCAGGTGAAATTCACTCGATTGATGTGCCCAAGACCATTTGCGATGGTCTACAAACGCAAGCGGTGGGCATCGAGCCGTTTAAGGTCATCAAACAACACGTAACCGACATCCTGACCGCAACCGACGAAACGGTCGTTGCCATGATGAGAATAGTCTTTGAGCGAATGAAGATTGTGGTCGAGCCATCGGGCGCCGCCGCACTCGCCGCGCTCTATGAAAATCGTGAGCGCTTTAGCGGCCAGCGCGTTGCTGTCACCCTCTCCGGTGGCAACATTGATTTCGCGCGCTTCGCCAAACTGTTGAGTTAACTTAGTGTTGCGCCGCTTACGCATCAAACACGCTCACCGCATCAGCGATGAGCGGCGGCTAGATTTCTGGATCATTCGACGCTAACATCGTCCGCAGGCCCTCGGACAAGGGCGCACGGAGTATCCCCCGCTCCGGCTCACACCTATTACCGCGTTTTGCCGATGCAATCCACCTCAGTCTTAGATGAAGGCTACGACGCGCTTGACGTTGCGACCAACGTGGCCGTCGAATACGTTCGCAAGTTTCAAGCGGGCGATCTTTCGCGACTGATTGGCGCAATACCCGCCGCCGCATCGCCTCGCGCAGCGCGCACGCTGCTACTGGCCGACACCGCCTGCGAGCTACCTCAAGCGTGGCTCGATCACAACGCTGTCGGTGTGATGCCACGAACCCTAACGCTTCGCAGCGGCGACGTGCTCGAATCCAGGGATCGCGAGCGCACCCTGAAGTTCATTCGGGAAATCGAAGCCGGTGAACACACCGAAGCGCACAGCGTTCCGCTCTCACCACTGCAAATCCGCGATCAGATGCAGAAGTACATGACCTCGGAGACCAACGCCGCGCTGCAGCTCAGCAGCTCTGCGAGTCGCAGCAAATACTTCGTCAACGCACTAGCCGCCACGCAGTCTCTGGTGCTCATTCACAACAAAGTGCGCCGCTCTGTAGGCAATAAAACCCCGCTGACTGCTTGGGTGGTCGACTCGCTCAATGCCTTTGGCGGCGTGGGAGTGCAAGTGGCTCATGCAGTGATGCTGCGCGAGCGTGGAGCGCCCGCCTCTGACATCGCTGTGACCATGAATGCGTTTCGCCGCAACGTTCACACCTTGATCGCGCCACACGATCTGAGCTTTGTGGCCCGCACAGCGCATCACACCGAGCGAGCCAACATTCCGCGCTGGAAAGTGGACCTCGGTGGCGCGCTCAACATCAAGCCGATCTTGCATCTCAACGCTGATTCGGCAAGCTCAATCGGTCGCACGTGGGGCCAAGCCAAAGCCATTGAGCGCGTCTTTAGGATGACCGAAGCCCAACTTAATCTCGGACTCGCAACGCCATTTATTTGTATGAGCTACGCCGGCCGTGTTGAAGAGATCGAGGCCACCGCCGAGTATGTTGCGCTACGCGCACTTTGTCATCGAAACTCGGTTGCACTATCGCTCACCACGATGGGAATGACCGGGGCGCTCATGCTCGGGCCGCGCGCATTCGCCGTGAGCTTCGCCAGTCAGCACTTCAAAGCGTAACGACAGCAAGCCGCTGCCGCCCGCTGGGTTAGCCTTTCCCTAGAATGCGAGCATGAAAACGCATCCTCCCATTCGCCTGATCGGCGCGCCCACAGACATCGGCGCGGGCTCGCGCGGTGCCTCGATGGGGCCTGAAGCCATGCGCGTCGCCGGGCTTGCGGCTGCGCTGCAAGCCCACGGTCTGCATGTGATCGACGACGGCAATCTATTGGGGCCGCCCAACCCGTGGCAAGGCCCCGTCGACGGCTACCGTCACTTACCGGAGGTGCTCGCCTGGAACACCGCCGTTCGTGATGCCGTTGCCATGAGCTTAACCGCGGGCGAATTTCCCATGCTCTTGGGCGGAGATCATTGCTTAGCCATCGGCTCGATTACCGCCGTCGCCGCGCATTGCAAGCGCAAAGGCAAACGCCTTCGGATCGTGTGGCTCGATGCCCATGCTGATTTCAATACCAGCCACATCACGCCCTCAGGCAATATTCACGGCATGCCGGTGGCCACACTGTGCGGCTTCGGCGCGGCGGCCTTGGTCAATCTGGCCGATCCTGCCCCCGCGATCAAACCCAATGAAATCGTGCAAATTGGTATTCGAAGCGTAGACGCCGACGAAAAACGCTTCGTGCACGAGCAAGGCATCGAAGTCTTCGACATGCGCGCCATCGATGAGATGGGCATGCGTTCGGTCATGGATCAAGCGCTCATCGGGATCGACGACAACACGCATTTGCATTTGTCGTTCGACGTTGATTTTCTGGATCCCGACATCGCACCCGGTGTGGGCACCACCGTGCGCGGCGGTCCATCGTACCGTGAAGCGCAACTCTGCATGGAGATGATCGCCGATAGCGGCCGCCTCGCCTCGCTCGATTTGATGGAGCTCAACCCCGCGCTCGATCACCGCAACAAAACCGCCGAGCTCGCCGTGGATTTGATCGAGAGCTTGTTTGGGAAATCAACGCTGATGCGAGAGCGCGGCTAGAGCCTCACTAATTTGCACCAACCCCATACACAGCTTATTGCTGTAAGCCTATATTTTTATTGGGCAAGAAGCGCTTTTAATCATTGTTTGAGTAAATTCGATTCACGTCGTTAGCCCCATAGCTATATCGCTTTTCGTAGAAAAGGTGGTTTTGTAGTTTGACCCGCAAGTTAAGCGGTTACAAGCAATGAATACTGTGCATAATCACAGTATGCGCCACGATCAATCTCCACCGATTGCACCACCGCAACCCAAAAGCGTCACCCGTGGCCGCGGTGCAACGCTCAACATCGCGGGGCGATTTGAGTCGCGCAAGAGCGAATGGTTTGATGATGGTTGGGGCGAAGACGAGCTCAACGAACAGCTCAACAAAAAGCCGAAAACGGTCATCCACATCGAAACCGCGAAATCCATCATTTCGCGAAACAACTCACCTGACATTCGTTTCGATCAATCGGTGAATCCGTATCGCGGCTGTGAGCATGGCTGCATTTACTGCTACGCGCGGCCCTCGCATTCGTACCTAAATTTGTCGCCCGGCATCGATTTCGAAACACAGCTTTTCGCGAAAACCAATGCCGCCGAATTGCTGCAAAGGGAAATCAACAAACGCGGCTACGTGCCCAGCGCCATCAACTTGGGTGCCAACACCGACCCGTATCAACCGATCGAGCGAACACATCGCATCACACGCGGCTTGATCGAAGTACTCGCTGCGGCCAATCACCCGCTCACCATCGTCACAAAAAACGCCTTGATCTGCCGCGACGTCGATCTGCTCGCGCCACTGGCCGAGAAAAAGTTGGTGCAGGTTTACATCTCAATTTCACAGCTTGATAACGAACTCACGCGCATTCTGGAGCCGCGCGCCAGCGCTCCCGCCAATCGAATGCGCGCCGTGCAAACGCTCAGCGATGCTGGTATCCCGACCTGTGTGTTGGTTGCGCCGATCATTCCGTTTATCAACGATGAATATCTTGAGCGCGTGCTTGAAGCCGCCAAAGCGCACGGCGCAGTGGCCGCGAGCTACACCATCATCCGCCTGCCGTTTGAGCTCAAGGAATTATTCAAAGACTGGCTGCACACACACTTTCCAGATCGCGCCGAACACGTGATGAACCGAATTCGCGACATGAAACATGGCAAAGAAAACGTGAGCGCGTTTGGTGAACGCATGCGTGGCAGCGGCATTTACGCGGATTTAATTCGCCAGCGCTTTCGAAAAAACTGTGCGCGCCTCGGGCTCAGCGCGAGCAACATACCCGCACTCGATCACACGCAATTCAGCCCTGTGTCAGTGAGCACGCCTCAGATTTCACTTTTTTGACGGAGCCACAAAGCGTTTCAGAGTTGTCCCATAGCGCCGCGAGCAAAGCGCCGCCTACACTCGCGCCGCGCGATTAAAACGCTCGTCGTACGCCACCTTCAAAAACAATGAGGATACTCCTGCATGAAACGTCCCGGATTTATTACCAACTCCCTTCGGCTAGCGCTGTTTGGTAGCGGTCTTGTGTTGGCAGCGCCTGTGCTCGCCGTACAAACCGTCGACAGCCACGGCAACGTGGGCTACAGCACCGCCGCCGAGTGCGATGCCGCAGTCGCTGCTGGCACCGCCAAGTTCTACGAGCCGTTCACATCGCACCCTCCGCTCAAGCGCGACGGCGAAGCCAACGTCAAGCAAGGCAAACTCTCTGATGGCGGCGCAGACTACGTTCGCGGCGCTTGTGACATTGGTGTGGGCCGCTCACAAGAGCGCGATGGCGTCAGCCGCGCGCTCATCGGCACCTACGTGCCCTACAGCCCATCGATGCCAGTCAACATCTACACCGACGCGAAAGACAACATCGTTCGTTTGTCGATGCAAAAGTGCGACAACAATTTCAGCGGCAACATGCCCCGCCCTGTAGGTGTAGCCATCGCCAGCGGTACCGAGTGTTTCGCTAACGTAGCCATCGGCCCACGGTTCGAGACGAAGACCGAGCAAATCGTAAAAGTACCGGCCACCAAGCGCTTTGATGTGGTTCCGGCCACCACGCGCACGGTGACCGAACAGGTGCTCGTGCAGCCAGAGATGAAGCGCCAAGTGCCCGTCCCGGCCACGCTGAAAACCGTGACCGAACAAGTCATGGTCACCCCCGAGACCAAGCGCTTCATCCCGATCCCAGCCACGATGAAAACGGTGACCGAGCAAGTGCTCGTGCAGCCAGAAACTAAGCGTTTCATTCCTGTGCCTGCAACGATGAAAACAGTCACCGAGCAAGTGCTGGTGAGCCCTGAATTCAAGCGCCAGATTCCTGTGCCCGGCACGACCAAAACCGTGACCGAGACCATAGTCGTTCGTCCTGAATCCGTTCGCGAAGAGCCGATCGCCGCTACGTTCAAAACCGTGACCGAAACGGTCATGACCAAGCCCGAGAGCAAGCGCATCGAAGTCGTTCCCGCTACGTTCAAAACGGTCACCGAGCAAGTCGTTGCCACCCCTGAGCGCAAAGAGCTCAAAGTGGTGCCAGCAGTGTTCGAAGATCGTCAAGAAACCGTGCTTGATCGCCCCGCCACAACGCGCGTTGAAACCATTGCGCCAACGTTTCGCACCGTCACCGAGCAAGTGCTCGTAACGCCAGAAACGATTCGCTACGAGCCCATCGAGATCCCAACACGCATCGTGTCTGAGCAAGTGATGGCCACGCCAGCAAGCTCACGTCTGGAAACGATTCCAAGCACCACCAAAACAGTCACGGATCGCGTGCTAGTTCGTGAAGCCAGCAAGCGCCTTGAGACGGTGCCCGCTGTGTTTGAAACTGTCACCGAACGCGTTCGTGTAGCGGATAAAGCACTCGAATGGAAAAAAGGTCGCGCATGGATCAGCCAAGCGCTCACCGTTCGCCCCGCCAAAGGTTTCGCCGTCGGTGCTGACGGTCGTGTGGATGGCGCAAAGGTCGACGCAGCAAGCGCCGCCCCCATCGCAACAACCACCCCAACCGGCACCCCAGTAAGCGCTGCTGCTGCTGCCGCCGCTGGTATCAATTTGGCACCTGGCGCCATCATCGGTAAAGATGATGATGTCTGGTGTTTGGTTGAAATTCCTGAGCGCTTCGAAACGATTACGCGCCAAGTGTTGAAAACACCGGCCAGTGTTCGCGAAGTTGAAGTGGCTGCGGAATACGCAACAGTTGAGCGTCAAGTTTCTGATCGTGCCGCCGCAACGCGTACCGTTGAAATCCCCGCCACCTTCCAAACAGTCACCCGCACCGTCATCGACGTTGAGCGCCTGAAAACACTCGGCTACAAGTTTGACGAGAAAGGCGACATCATCGCCACGCCTAACGGTGAACGCGTACTGCGCGCCGCATCGATCGCTGGCTGGACGGGTAGCGTCTCCGGCGGAAAAGCTGGCGCACCTGGTGTAGCCGCTGCTGGTGCAGCTGCAACCTCTGCTGCTGGTCAATCTAACGCCATCGCTCAGCGCAGCGCCGGTGCCGCATCAGGCATCGAAGGCTACGTTCGCGAAGTGAAAGTTGCCGCCGTATTCAAGAACGAATCGCGTCAGGTGGTTGATAAGCCCGCAAGCGTTCGCACGATTGAAGTACCCGCAACCTTCAAATCGGTGAAGAGCCGTGTGATGGTCAAACCTGCAGCGACCGAAGAGATCGTGATTCCCGCGACCTTCAAAACGGTCACACGCCAAGTGGTCGACACCCCAGCGAGTTCGCGTGAAATCGTGATCCCAGCAGAATTCCGCACGGTCGAGCGCCGCGTGGTTGATACGCCTGCCAGCACCAAGAAAATCACCGTCCCAGCTGAAACCCAACAGGTTTCACGTCAAGTGATCGACAAGCCAGCATCGTTCCGCGAGGAAGTGGTGCCGGCCGTGTTTAAGACCGAAACGCGTCAAGTCGTTGATAGGCCTGCCTCGTTCCGCGAGGAAACCGTACCGGCTGTCTTCAAAACCGAAACGCGTCAAATCGTTGACAAGCCCGCTTCGTTCCGCGAGGAAACGGTTCCTGCAGTCTTCAAGACTGAGACCCGTCAAATCGTTGACAAGCCCGCTTCGTTCCGCGAAGAGACCATCCCTGCCGTGTTCAAAACCGAAACGCGCCAAGTGGTTGAAAAGGCCGCTGCAACGCGTGAAGTCGAAGTGCCAGCAGTATTCGAAACCATCTCGACGCAAGTCAAAGTGGCTGATGCAACCATCGAGCGCCGCTCGGTATTGTGCGAATCCAACGCGACCGCCCAAAAGCTTCGCGAAATTCAAATCGCCCTCAAAGAAGCTGGGTTTGATCCGGGCCGTATCGATGGCGTGATTCGTCCTTCGATGATGCAAGCCGTCACACGATTCCAGCAAGCTAAAAACTTGCCAATCGATGATGGTCGTGCAATCAACATCGCAACCGTTCGTGCACTGAAAGTGTCGCCAAACTAAGCGATTCAGACCGAGCGCGTTTCACCAGCGCGCCGTCTCTAACAGAGCCCGCCTCGTGCGGGCTTTGTTTTGCGCGTCACTCAAGAAAATGAATTTCTATATTCCAAAATAGAAAAATAGCATTTCTTCAAGCGATCCAACAATGTCGTCATGTACCAATACACCGACATTGACCAAAGAATCGTTGACGAACGCGTCGCGCAGTTTCGCAATCAGACAGAGCGGCATTTGCGCGGCGAATTGTCAGACGATGAATTTCGCCCACTGCGCTTGCAAAACGGGCTCTACATCCAAAAGCATGCGCCGATGCTTCGTGTGGCCATTCCCTATGGTCTTCTTAACACCAAGCAAGTGCGAATGTTTGCGCACATCGCTCGTGAATATGACCGCGATTACGCGCACTTCACCACGCGGCAAAACATTCAGTACAACTGGCCCGAATTGGCTCGTGTGCCAGACATCTTGCGCGATCTGGCGAGTGTGCAAATGCACGCCATTCAAACCAGCGGCAACTGCATTCGAAACACCACCACCGATCAGTTCGCGGGGGTCGCGCCCGACGAAGTCGTCAATCCACTCGTGTGGGCTGAAATCATTCGGCAATGGAGCACCATCCATCCCGAGTTCGCGTTTCTACCGCGCAAATTCAAAATCGCCATCAGCGGCTCCACCAAAGATCGCGCTGCAACGCTCGTACACGACATTGGCTTGATCGCGCTCACCAACGACGCTGGCGAAGTGGGATTCCGTGTGATCGTGGGCGGTGGATTGGGTCGCACGCCCATCGTTGGTGTGGTCATCAAGGAATTCCTGCCATGGCAGCATCTCATCACCTACCTTGAAGCGATTTTGCGCGTCTACAACCGCTTGGGTCGGCGCGACAACAAGTACAAAGCTCGGATCAAGATCACCGTCAAAGAAAACACCCCTGCGCAGTTTTCGCAGTGGGTCGAAGACGAATTCAACGCCACTCAAAACGGCCCAACAAAGCTCACAGCCGATCATGTTGCCTCGATTGCCAATCGATTCACGCAAGCCGTGCATCTCGACTTACCAGCAGACGACGCAGTCGATGTCACCCTCACCGCAGCCAACAACGAATATGCACGTTGGAGAAAGCGCAACACCCACGCGCACGTCGCACGTGGCTACGCAGCGGTCACCCTGTCGCTCAAGCGCAAAGGCGTTCCACCCGGCGACGTCACCACCGACGAGCTCAATGCCATCGCAACCCTCGCCGATAAGTTTTCTCAAGGCGAACTGCGAGTCACCCACGAACAAAACTTAGTCTTTGCTGACGTTGAAATTCGCACCTTGCCCGCACTCTGGAACGAGCTCAAAGCACTCGGTTTCGCCACTCCCAACATTGGCCTCATCGGCAATTTGATCGCCTGCCCCGGCGGCGATTTCTGCTCGCTCGCCAATGCCGCAAGCCTGCCCGTCGCCGCCGCGATCACCGAGCGATTCGACTCCCTCGATTATCAATTCGACATCGGCGAGCTCGATCTCAATATCTCAGGCTGCATCAACGCCTGCGGTCATCATCACGTCGGCCACATCGGCATCTTGGGTGTCGATAAAAACGGCGAGGAGTGGTACCAAGTCACCCTTGGCGGCACCCAAGGCAACGATGCCAAGATCGGCAAGATCATCGGCCCGTCGTTCGCTCGCGCCGAGGTTACCGACGTTGTCGAGCAACTCATTCAAACCTACTTAACCCTGCGCGAGCGAGACGACGAACGTTTCGTTGATGTCGTCGCCCGCACCGGAATCGAACCCTTTAAGGAGCGTGTTTATGCCGAAGCTAATTGACCGTTACGGCGAGCGTGTTGACCATTGGATCAACTACACGGGCGACGCGCACAACGTGCCAGCCGGAAGTTGCGTGATCCTGCCGCTCACCGAATTCCGCGAATTTTCAGGCACCTGGAAGCAGCACGCCAAGGCCATCGGTGTGAGACTTTCGCCCACCGATGATCCCGCGCTCTTAGCCAACGATTTCGACAAGCTGCGCCTGATCGCCATCGAATTCCCCGCCTTCACCGACGGTCGCGGCTACAGCAGCGCTCGATTGCTTCGAGAGCGTTACGGTTGGAAAGGCGAGCTGCGCGCCGTGGGCGATGTGCTACGAGATCAGGTGTTTTTGCTATCGCGCTCTGGCTTTGATACCTTCGCGCTCCGCGATGATCAAAACGTGCAAGCGTCGCTCGCCGCGTTTAACGACTTCTCTGCGTACTACCAGCACGCAGCGGATCGGTTGGTACAGAATGGATCGCCGCTGGCGTTGGCGGCGTAGCTCGCTCGTCACGACTCAAGTTGTCATTCCCGCGAAGGCGGGAATCCAGACCGTGGTCGCGCACATTGCACCAAAGGCTTCGAAATACCACCTGTAAAACACGCCATCAGTATACGGACTCGCGCTTTACGAAGTGATATCGGTCTGGGTTCCCGCCTTCGTGGGATCAACGAACAAAGACCGCTCTTCACTTAAACGGATTCACACACCGAACACCCAAAGGCCGCGCCTTGCCCGGTACATCTTCGGTATAGAGCTGCGTCACGCCGTGCTCTGCGCAGGTCGCGATGATCAGAGCGTCCCAATATTGCATTTGATGATTCGCCGCTAACTCAAGCGCCTTCTCATGCGCGGTGAGCGACGATACAAGCGGTGGCATCAACCCCTTCCAGACGCCCAGAATCTCAGCAGCGCGTTCTCGTGAGACATGGCCTCGGCGCGTGGCAACATTGAAAAACTCGCCATAAACCTGAGCGCTGATTGGCCATGATTCACGACTGGCTTGATCAACAAGTTTCAGCGCCTTCAAATGCTTTTTTTCATCCGTTCGGTCAGCAGCGTAGACCAATACGTTGGTATCAACCGAAAACATCAATCGTCGTAAGCGTCCGAGCGCTCAAACTTTTTTCCGTAGGGTTTGGTGAAGCGAAACGACAGCGCCTTCTTGATCAACGCTTCCCGCTCTTCCGCACTCATCGAAGGCTTTGGTTCGGCCGACACCAATTTCACCGCCGTTTGCCCACGGCGCTTGATGACGATCTCTTTCCCGCTCGCGGCCAGCGCCGAGTAATGAGCGAAATTGTGAACCGCTTCGCGGGAGGTGATGGTGAGCGTGGTGTCCATGGCCTACGTTTCGTTGAGGACGGAGCGGCAATGTATCACATTAGGTATCACAAAACGCAGAGCTCAACGCGGAACGGGCGATCGGACGGTGAAGATCGCCATTCCGAGACCTCTGCTCAACTGCCAACTGAGCGCACACCCCCCGAGACTCGTCATTCCCGCGCAGGCGGGAATCCATGGTGAGTTGAGCAAAATCAATCACTTGGAACATTACTCTTCATCGACCATGGGTTCCCGCCTTCGCGGGAAAGACGCATAAGGTAGTGGTGCAGAGGTCTCATTCCATCAAAGACCACGCGCGGAGAGCCGTAGGGTGTTCGCCAGAGCGCGCACCATTCGTTCGTCAAATCGGTCTTGGTTGTTGCGCAACCGCGGTGCGTATTTTGATGCGCACCCTACTTCGCTAAGTCCTGAGCTAATCCGAGTACTTGCCAATGAGCGCGTCGGCCGCTATTCCAAACAGGCCACCAGACGATCTAGTGAAATAGTCATCTGGTCCGTCTGTTGTGTAAAACGGTCCCCTTTCAGAGCCTCCACGAACCATGTACACCAATGACCAACCTTGGTATTGAACACCCGTATCGTGAATCAACTTCGCAATACGCAACACGCTTGCCGCCGTGTCATCGAAAGTCACACGCAACCGCTCGCTACATGCAAGCCAGTGAGTTTCGCTAACTAAACCAATCGAATCGGTAGTCTCGGAAACCCAATCGCCAAGAATCTCAAACTTGGCAGAAGCCAGGTTAGGAACCAAAAGATCCAAGAGCGCACGATCGAACGAGAAAAAGGTGTGTTGTACATCCTTGATATCGCCCACAAAGTGCTCGATGGCCAATGAGTGAGCCCGATCAAACGCGTCTCCGGTAATCCGAAATACAGCGTCCTCGCTCAGGTCATCGAAATAAAACGGCATCGCGCTTCTCGTCTGCCAAGTGCTGTCAGATCACACATCCAAATTCCGAACCCCCAACGCATTCCCCTCAATAAACGCCCGACGCGGCTCAACCTCTTCACCCATCAGCGTGGTGAAAATTTCGTCCGCTGCAATGGCGTCTTCGATCTGCACCTTGAGCAAACGACGCACTTTCGGGTTCATCGTGGTGTCCCACAATTGTTCGGCGTTCATCTCACCCAGGCCT
>JAAFHR010000062.1 GCA_013298455.1 Betaproteobacteria bacterium
GCGGGCTGGCAGCTCACCTGGGACGACATCGATCAGCTCTCGCGTGCTGTGCCACAGCTCACGCGCCTGTATCCGAACGGCGAAGCGGATGTGAACGATTTTGAGCGGGTCGGTGGCATCGCGTTTTTAATGCGAGAACTGCTCGATGCGGGTTTGATGTTTGAGGATGTTGAAACGATCGTCGGTCGCGGCCTTCGGAGCTACGCAAAGAAACTCGCGGCAGCATCCGGCGAGCTCCGATACGTTGAGCCACCCGCAAGCACTGGCGACGAAACGATCTTACGAAGTGCGGCCGTACCGTTCAATGCTGAGGGCGGCATTCGAATCCTCAAAGGCAATCTCGGACAGGGCGTGATCAAAGTGTCTGCCGTCGCGAAAGCCCACCAGCAGATTCGCGCGCCTGCCGCCGTGTTCGATTCGCAAGACGCCGTTGTTGCTGCATTCAAGGCGGGCGAGCTTGACCGCGATTGCGTTGTCGTCGTTCGAAATCAAGGCCCCAAAGCGTGCGGCATGCCCGAGCTGCATCAACTCACCCCATCGCTCTCGGTGCTCTTGGATCGCGGCTTTAAGGTCGCGCTCGTCACGGACGGACGAATGTCAGGCGCATCAGGCAAAGTACCCGCAGCGATCCATGTCACGCCTGAAGCGGCAGCGGGCGGAGCGTTAGCGAAGCTTCGAGATGGCGACATTGTGTTGCTCGATTGCGTGGCGGGCACGCTTCGCGTTGCGCTTTCTGAGAATGAATTGGAAGCGCGTCGCGCAGCAACAATGAGCATTGCCGAAGCGACAGGCTGGGGGCGCGAACTCTTTGCCGCATTTCGTGAACGTGTAGGTACTGCCGACACCGGTGCCAGCGTGTTTTAAGACCCTGTAGGAGCGGTTCCACCGCGATTTCGCCCCTACGCAAAAATCGCGGTAAAACCGCTCCCACACACGACATTTTCGTTGCGCTGTAGGCGCGGCTTGCCGCGAATCGTGCGACAACTTTCGCGGCAAGCCGCTCCTACAAATTACCTGCCCCCCATGCAAAACCTCGCCACCCTCTTCCGCCCACTCCGCTACGTCCCGGTGATCGAACTCGATCACGCAGACAACGCCATCCCACTCGCTGAAGCCCTGATTGCAGGCGGCATTGGCGCCATCGAAGTCACACTTCGCACGCCCGCCGCGCTCGACGGCATTCGCAAACTCGCCAGCGCGAACTTGCCGATTCTGGTGGGTGCAGGCACCGTTGTTCGTGCCGAACACGCCGCACAGTGCCGCGATGCGGGTGCAACCTTTGCGGTGTCTCCCGGCTTCACCGAATCGCTGGATCGAGCATGCCGGGCGGTGCAATTGCCGCTGCTTCCGGGTGCTGTAACCGCTAGCGAAGTGATGTTGGCGCTCGATGCCGGCTACACCGCGCTGAAGTTTTTCCCCGCCAACGTGCATGGCGGCAGCGCTTGGTTAAAGGCCATTCGCGGCCCCCTGCCTCAAGCAGAATTCATCGCCACGGGCGGCATTACCGACGCCGACATGCCCGACTACTGGTCGCAACCCAATCTGCTGGCCGTCGGCAGCTCAAGCGTTGCGCCTGCGAAGCTCGTTCGTGAAAAAGCGTGGCACGACATCACGGCGGCCGCAAAGCGCGTGATGACAGCCGCGAAGGGCTAAAGACTCGCTCCTAGGGAGACGCAGATGACGCTGATTGCCCAGATTTCCACAGATTATTCAAAGCAATGTCGCCTTTGAGCAAAAAATAATCTGCGTTCATCTGCGTAATCAGCGTAATCTGCGTCAAAAAATTCGATCGGTTTTGGCGTTGTTTCACGTTAAACGCGATGCGCTGTGTTGCGCTGAGCAAAACGCGAGGCGTCGAACCGACGCACGTCATGCTTCGGCGCGGTGGGCGCAGCACTAACAGTCGCTGGTGCGCGGCCAATCCAACGTTCGAGTGCATTGTCAGTCGGACGATTGTCTCGACGCATCAATTCAACATGCCCCCACGACAGTGGCGTCAGGTGCAGCGCATCAAAGACATGCGCCGCCATGCGTACGATGAGCGCTGGCATTGCAATGACCCAGGGCGCGCTCATAGACGCAGGACGAAGTGCGCGCAGCAACTGTCGAATCGTCAACAAATCCGGACCGCCAAGCTCAACTTCACGGGCGTCCGTGCGGTTTCGTATTTCACACAAGGCCGCGAGCGCGTCGCCCAGATCCTCGACAGCCAGCGCTGCCAGCGCGCCATTGGCGTCGCTCGGTACGAGATGCACAGGCCACCTGGCCACGCGCCGCAACCATTGCGAGCCGTAACCATCCTCGCCGTCCAGCAGCGACGGCCGAACGAGGCTGAAATCCGCGCCACTTTGCTTGATGGCTCGCTCGCCAGCAAGTTTCGAGCGAATGAAGCGGCTCGAAGCGCCGTCGCTCAACCCCAGCGCACTCACGTGTACGAATCGCACACCGCTTTCCCGACACGCGCTCGCAATCGCGGCTGGCGCGAGGTGATGCACTGCATCATAGGTTTCACCGAAACGCTGCCGCAAAATCCCAACACAGTTCAGCACAGCATCAAATTCATGAACGATGGGCAGCCAATCCGCCGCAGCCTGTAGCTTGTGTAGTCTGACTTGAATCCTCCGAGGGCTGCCCTCCGCCGCGCGAGCGTGCCTACTGCCCACGGTGACTTCATGACCACGAGCCAACAGCGAGCGCACGGCGTATCGACCGATGAACCCTGCACCCCCTAAAACCAAGACTCTCATGCGGGTCTTTCTGCTTCCGACAGAAGCGTTGTGAGAACTTACCAATTTCTTTAATTTCTGTCTTGACAGAAATATATGAAACATTGAAAATTAAGTCAATCCCACAAATTGCAGAGCCCTATGGAACTCAGCCCGATCACCGAACGCTTCGTGCTCCACTGGGGCGAAATGGGCGCGCGCTGGGGCGTTAACCGCACTGTGTCGCAGATTCACGCGTTACTGTTTATTCACGGCGAGCCGCTGGCAGCCGACGATATTGCCGAGACCTTGGGTGTGGCGCGCTCCAACGTGAGCAACAGTTTGCGGGAGCTCATGAATTGGAACTTAGTTCGCATCACACACAACTTGGGTGATCGACGTGACTTTTTCGAAACATCCGACGACGTGTGGGAGCTGATGCGCGTGATTGTTCGCGAACGAAAGCTTCGCGAATTTGATCCAACAGTTGCGCTGCTCGCCGATACCGTGGCCGACCCTAAGCTCGCGGCTGAGCCCGAAGCTCGGCAGCGCCGCATCAAGCAAACGCATGCGCTCATGAATTCGCTCTCGCAATGGACTGACGACATGCTGAAACTTGAACCCAGTTTTCTGATGAAGCTGATGCGACTGGGAGCGAAGATTCAACGATTGTTTCAGCCAGGAACCACCCACCCCAAGGAGCGCTAGCAAAGTGCAAACAGCCGCCTATCCCATCACGATTTACTACGACGCGTCTTGCCCTCTCTGCGAGCGAGAAATCGCGCTCCTCAAACAGTTCGACCGTAAACACCAAATCGAGCTTGTCGATTGCTCCCCCGCAAACTACGTGGGTGAAGACGGCCACAGCCGCGCCGACATGATGAAACTCATCCACGCCAAAGACGCAAACGGCCAATGGTTGATTGGCGCGCCCGTGTTTGCAGCGGCCTACGCAGTAACGGGTTTCGCCTCGATTGCTAGTCTGTGGGGCGCACGTTGGTTGCAACCCTTCTGGCGCGTCGTTTACCCGTGGATCGCAGACAACCGCATGCTGCTCTCAAAACTAGGTTTGATGAGCGCCATGACGCGTTTGCTGCATGCACTCCACGCGCGGTCTGCAGAAAAGGCTGTTGCAAATTCGGCGTCATGCCAAGCCGACCTGTGCGAAAAGCCCGATCCGAGGAAGCCATGACCGATCAGCGTGGCTATGATTGAAGCGCGGCTGTCACAGGCCACTCATCGAACGACACTTGATTCACCTTGCGCAGTTCGGCGCGTTTGATCCCATCCCTGAAAGCCCCATTGATGCTCTCTGACTTCTCCTCGATTCCTGGCGTACGTCGGGCGGCGGACCGCATCGGCGAAATCGCGAGTGATCGTTTGGTCGCCAAGGCACTCCGAGAATGTCATCGCTTGCTCTCAGTGCGCGCCGAGGCCAACTCTCCCGCCATCGCCCAGCAAGTTATCGGGCTCTTGGAGCAGCTCACCGAGCGCGAGCTCGATGGCTTATTCGATGCGTTAACGCGCGAATTTTCGCCCGATCCGAAAGAGGCACTTGAGGCCGCGCAGACATACGCCCTATCGCCCGACGCCAACGCCCTGGCTGCGCTCTTGGACGCCACGGAGCCGCCACGGCAAGAGCTGTTCCGGCGGCTCAACCGCGCGCCCGGCGGCACGGCGGCCATCGTTCGGTTGCGCCGACACCTGCTCTCCCGGCTCAAAAAAAATCCGCAGTGGCAATCTATCGAAGCCGATTTGCTGCACCTGCTGTCATCATGGTTCAACCCAGGGTTCTTGGAAATGCGCCGCGTCGATTGGAATTCGCCCGCGCATTTGCTCGAACAAATCATTCAACACGAGGCCGTTCACACCATCGATGGCTGGGATGATTTGCGTCGACGTTTGCAGCGCGATCGGCGCTGCTTCGCGTTTTTCCACCCGCAGCTGGCCAATGTGCCACTGATCTTCGTTGAAGTTGCGCTGCTACCCGAGATGCCGTCGGCCATCGCGCCATTGATCGACAAAGGCGCGCCCATCGGCACACCTCGGCAATTTCGCGTCGCAGCGTTCTACTCCATCAGCAACTGCGAATCGGGTCTGCGCGGCGTCAACCTTGGCAACTTTCTCATCAAGCGAGTCGCCAAAGAGCTGCAAAGCGAATTGCCGCAAATCAAAACGTTTTGTACCCTGTCGCCGATTCCGGGTTTCCTCACTTGGCTCGCCAAATCACCGCAGCCGCTCCCAGCCCCAAAGCTCAAATCAGCATCGCTCAAGCGTCTACAGGAAGCCCACCGATGGCTGCTTGCCGCGACCGACAACGAGCTCGCCAAGCTGAGTCAAGTCGATACGCTCAGTACCTTGGGCGAGAAGCAAATTGAAGCACTACTCGCCCTAGCAAGCTACTACCTGACCTATGAATCCCCAGAGACGTCGGGGGACGCTGTGGCGCGCTTTCATCTCGACAACGGCGCCCGTCTTGAGCGCATCAATGTGCTCGCCAATACCTCAAGCACCGGGCTCAAGCAGTCCGCAGGCTTGATGGTGAATTACCTCTACGACTTACAGCGCGTTGAGGAATCGCACGAAGCGTTTGTCAATGGCAGTGTTGTTCATTCACGCGCCGTGAAATCGCTGATACAGCGCTCAAGCCAGCGCCGCGGCAGACGCAGCAGTTCCGTGCTGCAGGATTGAATCAAACTGCCGCAACACGTCGCTGCGAAACGTCTCGCTTGCCGTCGTGTCGCCAAAAATCTGTTGGTCGTTGAGCACTTGCGCTACAAACGCAAGGGGATCATTCTCGCGTTGGGCTCGCAGGGCTTCGAACTCAACGCTTCGGGCGTCGGCAACGACATGCGAATCGCCACGATGATTTCTACCGAGCAAGTACGTGAGCCACGCTGCGACTGCGTAGCTGGCAAACGGCGATGGCTCGCCTCGTGCAAGGCGATGGCGAACTGGCGCGATCAAACGCTGGGGTAGTTTCTGCGAGCCGTCCATCGCTACTTGCCACGTACGATGACCGATGGCTGGATTGGCGAAACGCGTTAATAACTGCGCTTGATAGTTGCCCACATCGACACCGGGCACCGCATCAAGCGTGGTGGCTGACTCTCTCATCAACCCCAACGCAGCGCTTCGAAACGCTGGCTTCGCAACGGTTTCCGCGATAGTCTCAATGCCCTCAAGGGCTCCAGAATACGCCAGCAGCGAATGCGCGCCGTTGAGTAGGCGAAGTTTCATCGCCTCAAACGGCGCAACACTTTCAACAAACTGCACGCCAACCCGATGCCAATCGGGGCGCTGCGTGGCGAAGGCGTCTTCAATCACCCACTGCGAAAACGGCTCCGCACGCACCACGCCATGATCCGAAAACCCAAGCGCAGCGGCGCTGTCAGCCACATCGTTCGGCTTCGTGGCCGGCACAATCCGATCCACCACCGATGATGGAAACGCAACGCTATCGCGAAGCCACGGCAACATCTGCGGATACACACGCTCGGTAAAGCGATGCACCAAATCATGAAGCACGCCGCCGTTGTCGGGCAAGTTGTCGCAACAGAGCACCGTCAATGGCGTACCGCGTTTACGAAAGCGCGCATAGAGCCCCGCCACGAGTACGCCCAGCGCGCTCATCGGTTGATCGATACGTTCCAAATCGTGTGCAATGTCGGGATGCGACCAAAGTGGCTCGCGCTCCGCAATATCAGCCGCGTAGCCCTTTTCGGTGACCGTGAGGGAGACAATCTGCGTCTCGCCTTGGGCAATTCGCGCAATGATCGTTTCGAGTTGATCCCCAGCAAACAGCGTTTCACGAACTGCGCCGATCACACGCCAGCGATCAGTGCCACCAGAGACCTCTCGAACGCTGTAGAGGTTGTCTTGTGGCGAAAGTTGAGCGCGCGCTGTGGGCGACTTCAGGCTCACACCGCAAATGCCCCAGTCACCGCCACCAACAGCAATCGCATCGTCGGTGTAGACAGCCTGATGCGCGCGGTGAAACGCGCCTATCCCGAGATGCACGATGCCGAGCCCAAGGCTCGCGACGTCGTAATCGGGGCGAGCTACCGGGGCTGGGAGATGGGGAAGATTCGAAAGAGAGAGCCGGGTCATAGGTATGTGCTGTAGCGGATCAATGTCAACCTGAGCGGTGCGAAGAATCAAGTCGTAATCGGGGGCAGGTTCAACTGTGTCTCAGTGGTTGGCGTTCGCTTAACCCTCTGTAGGCGACGACCTGGCGTCGCTTGGTGGATGGGAAGCTCGCTCCGAGAGGCGCGGCCAGGTCCGCGCCTACTCTGTGTAACGAACCTCGCCTAGCTCCCGTACCCCAAAAACACCTTGGGCAACCAAAGCGAAAGCGCGGGGATGTAGGTGAGCAGCAGCAGCGTCACAAAGAGCGTCAAATACCACGGCCAAATGGTTTTCATTACGTAATCAATCGGCACTTTGGCAATGGAGCAGCCCACATACTGCACCGTGCCAACGGGCGGCGTGTTCAAACCGATGGCGCAATTGAGCATCAAAACCATGCCAAACTGCACCGGATCCATGCCGTACTTTTGTGCGATAGGCAGAAAAATCGGCGTGCAAATCAAGATCGTGCCGGCCATATCCATGAACGTGCCGAGCACGATCAGGATCAGGTTAATGAGTAAGAAAATCACCCACGGCGAATCCGAAACACCGCCCATCCAATCGGCCATCTTCATCGGCACTTGGTGCAGCGCCATCAGATAATCGAATGCCGCGCTCGTACCAATCAGAAGCATCACCAACGCCGTAGTTTTCGTAGCGCTCACGGCAGCCGCCCAGAAGCGTTTGGCGTCCAAGCTTCGGTAGACAAACAACGTCACGAGCAGCGCGTAAATCGTACCAATCGCCGCCGATTCAGTCACAGTAAACACACCCGACAAAATTCCAACGATGATGATGACGGCGGCGAATAGCCCCGGAAACGCCCGCACAAAAGTTCGCCACACCTCGCGCCAACCCGCCCAAGCCTCGGCCGGATAGCCGCGTTTCACCGCAATGATGTACGCGCAAGCCATCAGCGCAATGCCCATCAACAATCCGGGCAACACGCCCGCTAGAAACAGCGCAGACACCGAGATCGATCCACCCGCTGCGAGCGAGTAAATGATCATGTTGTGCGACGGTGGAATCAGAATGCCGATGAGCGCGGCATGCGTTGTTAGGTTCACCGTGTAATCGTCGTCGTAGCCCTTCTCTTTCATCATTGGCATCATCACGCTGCCAAGCGCCGACACGTCGGCCACTGCGCTGCCGCTGATGCCGCCAAAGAGCATCGACGCCACAACGTTGGCCATCCCCAAACCACCACGAACTCGCCCCACCAAGGCCGAAGCAAATCGCACCAAGCGTTCGCCAATACCACCGTAGAACATCAGCTCACCGGCGAAAATGAAAAACGGCACCGCAAGAAACGCGAACACGTTCATGCCTGAAGTCATGCGTTGGAAAACCACCGCCGCCGGAATACCTTCGTAAGCGACCGTCAGCAAGGCACTGATCCCCACCGCAAACGCAATCGGCACGCCGATGATGAGCATCGCAACGAACGTTATGGCGAGAAGGATCAGCGACATATCGGCACGCGCAAGACAAAACTTGTGGCGCTATTCATGAACGGCAAACGTCGGAACAACGTCCGTACCCGAATGAAAACACGCGATGTGCTCCACACAAAAAAGCACAATCAAACAACCCGACACCGCAAGTGGCACATAGGTCCACGCCTCAGAAATCCCAAGCGTAGGAATCGCGTGGGTGCGAACAATGACCGCCAGCTCGATGCCATACCAACACATGGCTACGCCAAACGCTAGCGTCAGCCAATGAATGAAGTACGCCAAGCGCCGCTTTGCCAGATCCGTGAGCTTGGTGAGCATGAATTCCATGCCCAAGTGCCCTGCATCCCGCACAGCGACCGCCGCTCCCAGCAAACACAAGTAAATCATCAGTAGCAGCGCCACCCGCTCCGCCCACACCGGCGTGTCGTTCAATACATAGCGGCCAAACACCTGCCAGCCCACGACTGCGGTCACGACGATGAGTGCCAGCACCGCGAGCGTTAGCGCGATTTGTGAAAGGCGGCGAGAGAGATTGAGGAGCGTTGGCATCGTCGGTAGCACACCGCACAGCGAAACAGTTTTCGCCTCAGGCAGTGCGCGTGGGTTGCCTTCGATTATGGGTGCCTATAGATGTCGGGTTGCTCTCCAAATCAAACAACCGCGAGCGGACACTGGTCGGGCACCGCTTGTTTCTGCCGTGCCGATGCTCCCTCGCCAACGGGATTACCTGCCAACTCGCTCGAATGTCACGAATACGATTACAACGCTGCTACCGCGTCCACAGCAGCGCTTCACGAATGCGCGCCTCAATGAGCGCAGGCGAAGTGACGACAGGGTCAATTCCGAGCGCTCCGCTAGTAAGCGCCGTGCCACGGAAACCGAGCTGGTATCGCGTGAGCAGCAACGTATCGGTCGCCAGAAGCACATTGTCGTCGCCATCGAAATCAAGTAAGCGCTCGGCGCCGGTGATCGGTGCACGGAAGAGCCACCATACGCCAGCATTTCGGGAGAAAGAGACGACTCGCGCGCCGTCTGCGCTGATGAGGAAATTCTCCACACTGCCGTTCTGCGGTGAAGCGCCCGAGACGCGGCTGCGAGCGCCACCGTCGATAGGCACGCTAAACAATTCGAACAGCGCGTCGTCAATCAGATCACCGTCAAACACAACACGGCTGCTATCAGGGCTGATCGAGAATACCCCCACGTCACCAAACGCCGCGATCGAACCGGAAATCTTGATGCGTGAGCCGCCAGCAATGGGCACCGTGAAGAGTTCAGCCGTTAGGGCGTCTTCCACGTAACCTCTAAACACCGCGCGGGAACCGTCTGGACTGACCCTAAAGCTGCTCACGCCGCGGCCCGGCACTAATGCGCCGGAAAGCGCAGTGGGCGTGCCGCCTGATATCGATACGCTGAAGAGCTCATTGACATCGTTGGTCAAGACGTCGCCCAAGAACAACACACGTGTGCTGTCTGGCGTTATGACGATTGCGTCGCTCCGATTGCTCACGTTGCGACCAGCAACCGCAGCACCAGAGAGCGTTGCGCGAGCTCCGCCGGTGATCGGCGTGCTGTAGAGTTCAAAAACTTCGTCAACCCGCAAATCTCCAGGGAAAACGACACGAGTGCTGTCGGGACTAATTCGGAAGAGCTCCCTCAGTGGCTCTACCGTCAAGCTAAACGGGGGCTCGCCAACGTTGCCGCCGGTCACGATACTGCCAGAGAGCGTTGCTCGCGCTCCCCCGGTGATTGGCGCGCTAAAGAGCTCGGACACACCATCCGTCACTAAGTCGCCTTGAAACACCACATGGGCACTATTCGGACTGATCGCGAAGTAGTCCACATTCCCATTGGCCACGATGGCTCCAGAGAGCGTACTGAGGGCGCCACCCGCTATGGGTGCGCTAAAGAGTTCGATTGCGGCTGCGCTTTGAAGTCGGGCTCTGAACGCGACACGTTCGCCATTCGGACTGATAGCGAACGTGGCCACGAAACCGCCCGCTGCCATTGCGCCAGAGAGCGTTGTGCGTGTACCGCCGCTGATCGGCGCGCTGTAGAGCTCGACGAAACTTGTGCTCTCAAGGCTTCCAGTGAACACCACCCGACTCCCGTCCGGACTGATCGCAAACGTCTCCACACCGCCACCCGCCGTGACCGAACCTGAGAGTGTGGTGTGTGCACCGCCGCCGATGGGCACGCTGTAGAGCTCAATCGCTACGCCGCCGTTTCGAGCCATACCGGTGAAAATCACACTTGCGCCGCCCGGAGAGATGGCAAACCGCGACACACCTCCGCCGGGAAGCGCGCTGGCCGATAGCAAAGCGACCTCCTTGGTTGAGAGCCGAACGCTGTACAGCTCAAAGCTCCCATTGGCGTCATTGTCCGCTGTAAATACCGCGTAGCGTCCGTCGGGGCTCAGTGCCACGCGCGGCAGGGTCGAACCGACAGAACCTGTGAAAAGTTGCGTCGGCGGCGCGGTGCGCGTCTCAGCGGCCAGCGCTTGCGCGATTCGAGCCGCGATGGCGGTGGGCGACGTGACAGTCGCCGTTGCACCTAGCGCCCGCAACGTCAGCGGCGTTCCACGCAAACCACGCTGGTAGCGCGCGAGCATGAGCAAATCGGATGAGCTGAATACACGATCGTCGCCGTCAAAATCAAGGAGGCGCGGAGCACCGTCGATTTGCACACGAAACAGTTCGTCAACTCCGTCCGCTTGCAAATCGCCTCGAAAAATCACCCGCAGGTTATCCGGTGTAATTTGGAAGTCGTACACATCGCCGTTGGTGGCGTTCGCCTCTGAGATGAGCACTCTCTCGCCAACGCTAAAGCGAGTACTGAACAATTGATAGATACCGACGACGTTCAGGTCACCCGAGAAAACGACGTGGGAGCCTTCGGGGCTGATCCGGAAAGCCTCGACGTTGCCCCCCGCGACGACGGGTCCGGAGTCGATGAACAAGTTGCGATTTGGGTTTGAAAAATTACCACCCACGATGGGGAATCTAAATAGCTCGGCCTTTCCATCGGTTCGCAGATCGCCGGTATAGACAACAAATGAGCTGTCGGGGCTAATCGCGAAGTTGCCTACGTTTCCACCCGCAACGGGTGGCGGGGAGAGCGGCGTTCTTGCACC
>JAAFHR010000063.1 GCA_013298455.1 Betaproteobacteria bacterium
CGCGGCCGAGTTTCTGTTTTTTCGTGCATCGGCAACTCCCGCTTCGTTTGTGTTGGCGGATTTCGTGAGCCTGTGCCGTAGCGCGAGCGGTTTTGACGTGCGCGACCGAGACTACATGGGTACAAACTACCCTCGCTGCTTCGTTGGCAACGAAGCTGTAGCGCAGATGCAAAAACGCGGACTTAGTTTGAATGAAGCGATGAGCGTGGGCGAACGGATGCTCAGACTCTCGATCATTTCACACGTGTTGGGCGAACACCCGTTTCAAGACGCCAGCTACTTCTATCGGTTCGGAGACGAGCGGGCGAGTTGATCGCGAAGATCGACTACGCAGACCTCTCCATGAGGCTAGCGAACCGTTGAATTCAACGTCACAATCGGCAACATCACAGCGAGCACCAGCACGAGCACCACGCCACCCAACACGATAATCATGATCGGTTCGACGAGCGTCGCAAACCACTGCAAGCGGCGCTCTAAGGCTTGATTTTTGAGGTGTGCAGCTTTCGAAAATGCGGCAGCGATCGAGCCAACCGCCTCGCCTTGGCGCACCAGCTCTAAGGTCATGCCGTCGACGGCTTGTGTCTCGGAGAGTGACTGCGCCACGCCGCCGCCTCGCTCGATGGCTTCGCGCGTCGATCGGTAGCGCGCCGCATTGGCGGGGAAGCGAGCTGTGAGGGCGGCGGCCGTTAAGGCCCGCGGTAACGGCACGGCGCTTTCGGTCAGCATGGCGAGTGTTGAGAGCGTTCGGACTTCGTCTGCGCTCTGGGCGAGCGCACCAATCAACGGCACACGTTGCAAAAGTCCGAGCGCGCGACTTTTGAGCGGTCCGCGCGCGAGCCACACAGCGAGCACCGCGACCGCAACGAGCGCGCCGATCACGTGCGCACCGTAAGTTTTCATAAACGCAGCCAACGCGATCATTGCTCGCGTCAACCAAGGCAGCGCTTGCTTGGTTTGCGCGAAGGCTGCGATGATTTGCGGCATCACGAAAATCAGGAGCGCAGCAATCACGCCAAGGGCAACGACGCCAACGAGCATCGGGTAGACCAACGCACCAATGAGTTTTCCGCGCAGGACATCGCGCGCTTCGAAGAAATCGGCCAAACGCAGCAACACGCGGGACAAGTCGCCCGCTTCGGCGCCTGCAACAACGACTTGTCGTTCGACGGTGGGAAAGAGTTTGGGCGCTCTGTCAAACGAGGCGGCGAGCGTTTCACCCGAGGTGACCGCGTTTTTCACATCAGCGAGTTCGCGGGCAATGGCCACTGATTCGGAGTTCTCCGCGACGGAGGCGAGCGCGTTGGGCAGGGTGACGCCGCCTTCGATCAAACCGGCGAGCTGGCGAACCGCAAGTGCACGGTCGGCGGCGCTGATTCGTCCGGCACGTCGGGGCGCAGCGATGGGCGACGTGTCCTCGGTGATAGCGAGTACGGTGAGCTCACGTGCAGCGAGCGCTTTTAACGCGGCGCGTTCGTCGCGTGCGGCAATGTCGCCGCGTTCGCGGTTACCGGTGGCGTTGACGGCTTCGAAGCGGAAGCGGATCATGACGACAAACGGTGGCCGTAAGATCCACGATACATGCCACCTCTCCTCTGGAGGGAGAGGGTTGGGGTGAGGGGGGAATCGGCGTGGTGAGCAACGATGTCTCCGCTGGCAAGCGTCCCCCTCACCCCTAGCCCCTCTCCCTCCGGGGGAGCGGGGGACAGATCGGTAAGGTTCCCTCTCCCCTGGAGGGAGAGGGTTAGGGTGAGGGGGGAATCGGCGTGGAGAGCAACGATAGCTCCGCTGGCAAGCGTCCCCCGCTCCCCTAGCGCCTCTCCCACCGGGGCAGACGGGGACAGATCGGTACGGCTCCCTCTCCCCTGCAGGGAGAGGGTTGGGGTGAGGGGGCAGTCGGCTTGGAGAGCAACGATGTCTCTGCTGGCAAGCGTCCCCCGCTCCCTTAGCCCCTCTCCCACCGGGGCAGACAGGGACAGATCGATAAAGCGCTCGAGGTTCATCCGCTCACCACCCGAAGCACCTCGGCGAGCGATGTTTTTCCGCTCTGGAGATGCGCGCTGGCGTTGGCTGCCATCGTGGCGAATCCTTCGTTACTCGCCTGCTCTTCCAGCGCCGCGTCAGTCGCTCGCGAATGAATGGCGCTGCTCACTGCAGCGCTAGCGGGTAGCCAGCGATACAAACCAAAGCGTCCTCGATAGCCGCTGCCATTGCAAGCATCACAGCCACTGGCGGTATAGAGCGATGAAACACCGGACACACCGTAGCGCTGCAGCAACGCGCCCTCTTCGTTTGAAACCGCCTTAGCGGTTCGACAACTCGGACACAGCTCGCGCACCAAGCGCTGCGCCAAGACGCCACGCAGCGACGACGCCAAAAGATACGGCTCAACGCCCATGTCAACAAGCCGCGCCACCGCTGCCCCCGCCGAATTGGTATGCAGCGACGCGAGCACCAAATGCCCCGTTAAGCTCGCTTGAATCGCAATGTCGGCTGTTTCTTTGTCACGAATTTCGCCCACGATAATCACGTCGGGATCGTGCCGCAAAATGGAGCGCAGTGCTCTTGCAAAGGTAAGCTCGATTCGGGGATTGACCTGCGTTTGCGCGACTCGATCAAGGGCGTACTCGATTGGATCCTCTACGCTCACGACGTTGGTGCTTTGCCGATCCAGCTCACTCACAGCCGCATAGAGCGTGGTGGTTTTTCCTGACCCAGTCGGGCCTGTTACGAGCACCAAACCATTGGGCATTCGCACCGCCTCCCGGAGCGCTGTTTGCTCTGCGCTCGGCATGCCCAAAGCAGCCAAATTGAGCTTGGCGGCGGCAGTGTCTAGCAAACGCAGCACCGCCCGCTCACCATGCTGCGTAGGAAGCGTGGCCACCCGCACATCCACCTTTCGGCCCGCGATCAGCACTTGCAAACGGCCGTCTTGCGGCAGTCTGCGCTCGGCGATATCGAGTGTGGCCATGACCTTGCAGCGCGCGATCAATGCCGCATGCAGTGCACGATCCAAATCACGGGCATCACGCAGCACGCCGTCAACGCGAAACCGAACGCGAGCGCCCTGCTCCGTGGCGTCAACGTGAATGTCAGAGGCGCCGCTTGCAAGCGCTTCGCGCAGTAAATCGGCCACCAGTCGAACGGCGGGCGCGTCGTCATCGGCGGCAAGCGCCAAGAGATCGCGCTCGGGCTCAACAGCGCTGCCATTGACTGCGTCACCGCCGGAATTAGCCCTTGCGACGGCGGCCGTGCGGGTTGCCGCGCCTCCGTAAATCTGCGTGACTAGCTGAGTAAATTTTTCGGCGCTCACGGCTTCGGTGCGAATCGGTTTGCCAAGGCGCTGACGCGCCGCCGCGAGGCTCCCAACCGTTACGTGGGGCGCCGTAGCCACATTCATCACACCCGCGGTTTCGCTCAGCGCAACGACGCCAAACTCTTGCGCCAACTCAAATGGAATCGCGGTCATGTCCGACATGAGCTTCGCGCGCTACTTCGTCGGTTGCGACGGTACGGGCGCAGGCTTGGGCGGCCCCAAAGGCAAGACGGGGTTGCTCATCTCAGGCAGCATTGCACGAATCTCTGGCGACACAGCTTGCTGATCGAGCCCTAACACGCGGTAGCGTTCATCCGAAATCGCGCCAGTTTGCCGTGCGTCACGAAGCACCGTAGGGCGCAGGAAAATCATCAAATTGGTCTTGGTGCGTTTTCTGGTGTCATAGCGAAAAAAGTTGCCGAAGAACGGCGCATCGCCCAGCACGGGCACCTTGTCCTGACCGTTGGTGAAACCCTCTTGGAGCAAGCCACCGAGCACCACGATTTGGCCGTCGTCGGCGAGCACGGTGCTCTCGAGCACCCGCTTATTGAAGCTCGACAAACCCGATTGCGCCGCCGTAGAGCCCGCGTCGGCCACACTTGACACCTCTTGATAGAGCTGCAAGCGAATCGCGCCGCCCTCGGTAATCATCGGCCGCACTTTCAAAATCAGGCCCACGTCTTTTCGCTCAAACGTCGCGAAGGGTGTGACCGAATTGTTCGAACCCGTTGAATTGGCGTATTGCCCCGTGAGCACCGGTACGGTTTGACCGCCGGAGAATTTTGCTTCTTCGTTATCGAGCGCCAAAAGGGTTGGCATCGAAAGAATATTCGCCGTGGTGTCGTTTTGCAATGCGCGGGCGAGCAAACCTAGGTTGGCAATCTCAACGCCCTTGAACGTAAACGCGCCGCGAATCAATCCCAAATTCAAGCCTCGACCCGCAGACGTTGGGTTGGCAGAAATTCCCAGAATATTAGTGCCCGTACCACCGAAATTCGTGCCGCCAAAGCCTTGCGTGCTCGATTTGTTGAGGCCGTCAAGCGCTTGCCACTGAATGCCAAACTCGGCCGCCTTGTCGGCTTGCACTTCCGCGATCAAGGCTTCGATAAACACCTGCGCGCGGCGAACATCAAGCTGCTCAATGACTGCGCGCAGATTGTTGTAGACCGGCGTCGGCGCAGAGATCACCAGCGCATTAATTGCGGCATCGGCATACACCGTTGCGCCACCGGCGCTGAACGCGGTTTGCGAGCTCTGCGATGGCGGCGGAAGCCCGCTATTGACGGCGCTGCTCGAGGCTCCGCCCAGCGCCGCAGCCGCGTTGGCGAGTGCGGAATTGCCACCCGCTGCAGCGCCGCCAGCGGTGCCAGCGCCCGGCAGCAGTGAGCTGAGCGCGCTGCTCGCCGCGCTACCGCCGCTGCCGCTCATCGGAGGCGCGCTATTGGGCGCGTTGCCGCCGTCAGCGCCGAGCACGCGGCGAAGCGTCTGCGCGACCTGCGTTGCGTCAGCATGCTTCAAGTAAACGATACGAATATTGCCCGGCGCAGCGGTTGGGCGATCCAAATCCTGCACAAACGCTTTGATCCGTGAAAGCCGATTGGCGTCTTCGCTGCGAACGATCACCGAGTTGCTTCGGGTGTCAGCCGTGACTTGCATCCGATCACGCGATTCGATACCAGCGCCCGCGCCAGTATCGTTGAAGACTCGATTGATGGTGGCGGCCACGTCGATCGCGTTAGCGTGATTGAGCGCGATGATTTCAGGCGCGGCAACGCTTGGCGTATCGAGTCGCGCGATGACCGCTTCAACGCGACGAATATTGTCGGCGTAATCGGTGATGATGATCGCGTTGCCCGGTGGATAAACGACCAGCGCGTTGGCCGCCGCCACCAGCGGACGCAGTGCATTGATCACCTGCGAAGCGCTTTGGTTCGCCAGCGGAATCACCTTGGTGGTGATCGCTCCGCCAGCGCCCGAACCCACGGGGGTTGGCAAGGTTTTGGCATCCACCTCGGGCACCACTCGAACAATGCCGCCTGCTTCCACTGCGGCGAAACCCGCCATCCGAAGCGCCGACAAAAACGTTGGGTACGCCAAACCCGGCGACACGCCCTTGGCCGATTGAATATTGATCTTGCCCTTCACCCGTGGGTCGAGCACAAAGGTTTTGCCCGTGAGCTCGCCAACGGCCTTGGCAACCACGTCGATATCGGCGTCAACAAAATTCAACGTGACGGGCGTTTGCGCCGTGGCCACCGAGCCGCCCCAAATCAATGCAGCCAGCGCCAACGATAGCGTCCGCCGGACGGCGTTCCAAGGAGAAATATTTGCAATCATCGAAACAGTTTAGCACCGGATTGTGGCGCTCTTGGCCGCCTTCAGCTTGTCGTATTGAGCACGCTGCAGAGCGCAGAAAAAACTTGAACCGGTGGCTGACAAACACCGACTCAGCTGCCAGAATCACCTCGCAGCATTCCCAATCCACTCACACCGGAGAAACGTATGAAGCTCAATTCCTCGCTCGTTGCAGTGCTCAGCGCTGCAGCGCTCAGCAGCGCGCTCATTGCCGCTAACGCCAATGCACAAATGACTGCGCCAAAACCGACGCAAACCGCCACCGATGCGGCGAAAAATCTAGGCAAGGCGCAACTCACCAAACCTGATTTCACCGTCGCGATTGATCGCGTCAGCTTTAACTGCCCCGGCCCCAACGACGACCCGCCATTTCTCTTGATGCAGGTGACGGTAAAAAATGTGGGCGGACCGTTTGACACGAACCAATCCGTTTCTTATCGCTGGTCGGTCGATGGCGTCAATCGCTCGGCGACCGCGCCGAACACGACCGGAACTTGGGCTACTCAACTCAACGCTGGCGGCTTGGTGCTCAGCAAAAACAGCGTTCCTGTTGATTGGTTCACCAAAGCTGGGAAGGCCGACCCTACGAAGCTCGCGCAGCCGAAATCGGTGCTCGTCACCTTCCGCTGGGACACCACCAACAGCGTCGACGAATCCAACGAAGCAAATAACGTCGCAGAAACCACTGCGACAATTCCCGCCAACCTCTGTAAGTAGGAGCTAATCATCATGAATTCCACCACTCGTGCTTCGCGCGCCACGCTCGGCGTCGTCGCTCTGGCTATCGCATCAAGCCTCTCCGTCAGCGCAAATGCCCAGCTCGGTAAACCTGTGCCCAATCAACCGGCGGGGGAGCTCAAAGTGTCACCCAACGCGACCAAAGCTTTGAAGCCCGACCTTCGCGCAAAAATTGTGAGCGTTGACTTTGCGTGCCCGGTGAAAAACACCGACCAAACGTTTGTGAAGATTCGCGTTGTGCTCAACAACAATGGCGTTGTCCTACCGCCAGGACTTCTCGACGCAGAGTGGTTTGTGGACGGCATTAGAAGCGCCTCGCAGCTCTCGTTTCCAGCGTCGCAGCAAACGGAGATGAACTCCGCCGCAGGAAAAGCAATGACCTTTGACTCGCCGACGCTCGCCAACTTCATCGCGAGCGGCAAGGGCGATGTGGCCAAACTCAATGCACCGAAAAGCGTCGTCGTGAAATTCACCCTCGACGTGGGCAACAAGCTCGACGAAACCGACAAAACCAACAATACCGCCACGTTTAATGCGACGATTCCTGCAAAACTTTGTCCGTAGGCGACGGCTCGATCAGGGACTTTGATTCACTTCGCCTGTGGGCAGCTAAAGTAGTTGTACTGCCGCATCGAGTCGGTTGACTGATCGCCTTTGATCAGCTGTAGGCTGCTCAAGTCGTTGGCGTCGATCATTTGCGTGAGCTGCGTGCGATACGAATCAACGAGCTGGGCGGTGGCGGGTGAAAGGCGATAGAACGCTAGGTAGTCGTCGTAGTTGCTCGCGCCACATTTGCCCTCGTTGGCACAGGCGCGGAGCACGTCAACATTGCAATCCGCGCCGTATTGGCACGCCATGATGTTGGCGACATGACCCATGGCTTCACCATCGATGTTTTGACCGTCTTTGCCTAGGCGAAACGTGCCGTTTCGGTAGCTGCTGGCGAGCATTCCAACGCCAGTGCGCACCGCAACGGGATTTCTTGATGCGATGGCTTGGCGAATACGCTCGGCGCGGGAATCGTTGATTTCCAAACCACGTTGGCCGCCGTTGAGGCGCGGGTCGCCCGTCGCGGCGATTTCGCAGTTGAGCTCGCGGGCGGTGGCGTTCGGGTCTTTGAGTTCGCGGGCTTTGGCATAGAGATCTTCAACCTCTTGTTGCATGTATTCCATTGAGCGAATCGGGCCGCAAACGTCAGGATTGGCGGTGTCGTATGCGGCGATTCGGGCGGCGTTGTCGGGATGATTGGGCGGCAGCGAATTGACGAAGGTGGCGCGACGTTCATCACGGGTTTTTCGGGGCGGCGCGTTGGCAGGACGATCCTTTTGCATGGCGCACATTTCCATGATCGACGCGCGAACATAGAGCGCGTCGGGATCGTTGGGCGCGGCGGTGGCTTTCGCGAGGAGCGCCGGAAAATCTTTGCGGCGAACCAAATCGGCGACCAGCGGCGACATGGCGGAGGGCAGCTGCCCGCGTTGTGACGAGAGCCCTGAGCTTGAAGTCGCACCGGAGCTCGCGCCACTCACTCGCGGATCGATCATCAACACGCTCGATGGTGGCAGTGCGCCCGCTGCTGGGGCGCTGCCGGAGGCTTTGCTTGCATTCGCCGAAGCAGATTTCGACGTGTCGGGCGCGGTGCGCTGGGCACCAGACCATTCAAGGTACGCGAACACTGCTGTCGCGATCAACACACTCAGAGCAATTAGTTTTTTCATTGCGCGACGTTCCCCCATGGATGACTCAGTTCGATGGACACGTTGAAAACGTTCCTGACGATTGGCTTATCTATCAATCGCCTTCAAAAACTTGGGCTAACCAGAGTTTTTAAGCTTTTTCAATAAACGTGCGAAACCTTCTGCGGCCCATGATTAACAAGCCAGTGTGCGATAAAGCTGTTATTCAACTCACGCAGTCAATGTCCGCCAAACTCACACACGGTGAACAACGGCAAGCCCGCGTCTCGCAACAATTTCGAGCCACCCAGCTCAGGCAAATCAACGATGACCGCACCTTCAACCACGGTCGCGCCGAGCCGCTGCAAGAGCTTCATCCCGGCCATCATGGTGCCGCCAGTGGCGATCAAATCGTCTATCAGCAAAATTCGTTCGCCGGGTTTGCAGGCGTCGGTATGAATTTCCACCGTTGCGCTGCCGTATTCGAGCTCGTATTCCTCTTGCACCGTTTTGAACGGCAACTTGCCTTTTTTGCGAATCGGAATGAAGCCGACGTTCAATTCGTAGGCAATGATCGCACCCAAGATAAAGCCGCGCGCATCGAGCCCCGCCACGCGATCAATCTTTTGCCCCATGTAGCGATGCACAAAGGTATCGATCAACACCCGAAGCGTTTTGGCGTCTTGCAAGAGCGGCGTGATGTCTCGAAATTGCACGCCCGGCGCCGGCCAATCGGGCACCGTGCGAATGGCATCGCGCAAATAGTTGGGATCGAGAATCGGTGTGGAAATCGTGGCGGTCATAGTTAGGACGTCGCTTCTCCACAGCTAGGACGGCGCACCTTGCGGTGCTCGGACGACGGCTTTACGGCCTAAGACGCAATGTCGTTGGGAGCGGGACGTTGAGTGAAGGAGCACGCAGTGTACTCAGGACGCAATCAAATCGAGTGTAGGAGCGGCTTGCCGCGAAAAGGGCGGAGGTTCAACGCCGCGCGCAGTGAAGAGTCCCCCAAATGAAGTCGCCCCGTCGACCATTCGCGGCAAGCCGCTCCTACAGCTACGCGAACTAAAAAGTCAGCGACGCAAAGCCTCGCGTCCTAACGCCGAAGGCGTGTCGTCCTAGCGCGAAGCGCGTCGTCTTAGCAGCGAAGCTGCGACGTCCTGCCTAGCCGGCGTTGAGGCGGAAGCGTTGGACTTGCCGGTCGTACTCGAGCTCAACGTCCTTAGTAATTTCAACGCCGTCAAAGCGAATCACTCGGCCGCCACTGGCACGACAGGCATCGCGCTCGTACTGACACGGCCCCATGGCTGGGAAACGCGAGCAGATGCGCGCCGTTCCCTCGGGCAGTTCAATGGCCGTGCGCGTCGCTGCGCTGGGGGCACCGCGCTCACAGGTGTAGCGAGTCGCACCATCGGGGGTGAGCGCGGCTGTGGTGGCGACAGATTTCGGGTCGCGCGTCATCGGTCGTGGCGGCAATGCGCCGGGCAAACCGGGCTGCACTGGCTGGGCTGTCGCTGCGGCCACCGGCACTGGCGGCGCGACCACAGCCACCGGCGCTGGGATCGGTGCGGGTGAGGCTGGTGCAACAACTATTTTCGGCGCGGGCGCAACGATGGTTGAATCAGGTGCCGCAGTGGGCGACGGAATCGGCGCGACCGGGGCTTGGGCGCAGCTTGCGAGGAAGACCGTGACTACGCTCGTGAAAAGCGCTCGGCGCATCATCGATCCAACGTTTGCGGTGTTGACCATCGGTGTCTTGTTGCATGTCATGAGTTAATCATCCTTACGCTGCGCGCGACATTACGCCGACGGAATGAACGATTCGTCACCCTGATGTTTGCGCTCGAATTTAATGAAGCTGTAGTAGCCACAGGTGTTGCCGTTGGGGTAATCGCGGCACACTTGCGGGCGGCCTTCGTAGATCGTGCAGCGGCGATCCGTTTGATCGAAAAACATGCACATCGATTTGTAGACGTGATCTTTTCGATGACGAAGCACACGCAGGGTCGATCCCTCGTGGGTGACTTCGCGAGTAAACTTTTGTTGCGCGACGTCGACCGACAAAGCGTGATGCTTAGCCAGACGTTTGATGTCACTTGGCTTCGTTTCGATGTAGTCGTAGCTGCAACAATAGCCAGGGCACTGGCTGCAATCGTATCGAACTTTCTCAGTCATAGTCAGCCTTAAATACTTAGCGCGATGATAGGGCACGCATCGCTTTACTTTACGAAATGAGATTGTTTCAGATGAGTCCTGTCAGTGATCGAGATGGCTCTTGCCTACGAGGCGCATCAGCGAGCAGAGCGATGAAGCGCCCACTGCGACGGAGACGCACACTGCAGATTCGGAAAACTCTCGCACTGCTCGCGCTAGTTGCGTCCACTGTTCCGATCACGACCGCTGCACAACCAGCCGCATCACTCTCCGAACCTAACAAGAGCACGGGCATTGAATCGTTTCATGTGCAGTCGCGCGAACTCGTTGACCTAGAGCTCACCCGCGATGGCGCGCTCACCATTCTCATCAGCGCGCCCGGCACGGCCGCACCCGGCATTTACCGTTGGAGCCCAGAGGAGAGTCGTCCGAGCAAGCTCTGCGATATCGCATCGCCAAGCTTTTTCTCGTTTGATCGCCAAGTGATCATCGAGCGCGAACGCGGCAGCCCTTCGAGCATCAGGCTCTATCGCCCCAAAGACTGCGCGCTCCTTGCTCAGTTTGAGATCGAAGGTCGCGTGCTCGATATCGATGTGCGCGGCACTCGGATCGCCGCCGCCGTTAGGATGCCCAGCAAAGCGCTGGCGCTGCAGCTCTATGACCGACGTGGCGCGCTGCTGGCAAGTGCTCCCATTGGGCGAAACGTTGAAATGGGATTCTCGCCGGACGGACGAATGCTCCTAAATTTCGATCTCAGCGATTCCGGGCCGCGCGCATGGTTGATTCCAGCACTTACGCCCGTGACTCTGCCGAAATGGCTTCATGAGGGCGAGGTGACCTTCGTCGCCGGTTCGCCGTTTGTGAAGCGCTACGCCAACAACGCACTGAGCATTGCTCGCTGGCCTAGCGGGCAGATTGAACACACGCTCTCTGCAAATGCAGCCACACGAGTTCGGGCGCTCTCCGCCTCGGGCGCGGTGGCGCTCATT